>DATKOE010000094.1:0-3578 GCA_035524815.1 Rhizomicrobium sp. | reverse complement strand
AACATCACAAGCCCCACCCCCATCAGGAATTCCCAGAACCGGTAGGGCGCGAGGTAGAACGCGGCGGTCGGCGTCGCCTTCACCGCCCAGACGCTGGCGGCGAACGAGGCGATCAGCATCGCCGCAATGGCGATGAGCTTGCGCGGGCGCGGCCATCTGCGGAGCGCAAACAGGATCAGCGGGAAGACGAGATAGAACTGCTCCTCCACCGCCAGCGACCAGGTGTGAACGAGGGGCTTGAAGCTCGCCGCCACGTCCCAGTATCCGGCGGCGTCAAGGAAGTGGATGTTCGACCAGAAGAATGCCGCGGCGAAGGCGCTGTCGGCGAAACGCATGAAGTCGGCGGGATAAAACAGCCACGCCGCCGCTGCCGCGCTCGCAAACAGCATGGCGAACAGCGCCGGGAAGATGCGCCGCACGCGCCGCTCGTAAAAATTCAGGAAGCTGAAGCGGCCCTGGTCCAGTTCGCGGTCGATGATGCCGCCGATCAGAAACCCGGAAATGACGAAGAAGATGTCGACGCCGACGAAGCCACCGGAGAAACCGGGCACGCGGTAGTGGAACAGAATGACCAGCCCCACGGCGATGGCGCGCAGGCCGTCGATGTCGTTGCGATGGGCGCCAGGTGCTTGAAAACTCATGCGGAATGCTTAGCTCTGCGGGTGCCCATCGAACTTACTGCCCGTGCCTAGAGTTCCTTTGCGCCAAAACTGGGGCGCAGGCCAGTTCCGCGCGCGGCGTAACGCTCATGGAACGCACTTCGGCTATACCCGCAGTGTGGACTCCGCGCCTCCGGTGCGCTATGTGATCCTGTTTTGTTCCGTTCCGGGCCGGGGCGCGATGGCAGCTAACCAACTGATATTGCTGATTTCATGCTGAAGAACATCTCCATCCGCGGTGCGCGCGAACACAACCTCAAGAACATCGACGTCGAGATTCCGCGCGACAAGCTGACGGTCCTGACGGGCCTGTCCGGCTCCGGCAAGTCCTCGCTTGCCTTCGACACCATCTATGCCGAGGGCCAGCGCCGCTATGTCGAGAGCCTGTCGGCTTACGCCCGCCAGTTCCTGGAGTTGATGCAGAAGCCCGATGTCGACCACATCGAGGGCCTCAGCCCCGCCATCTCCATCGAGCAGAAGACCACCTCGAAGAACCCGCGTTCCACGGTCGGCACCGTCACCGAGATCTACGATTACCTCCGCCTGTTGTTCGCGCGCGTCGGCGTGCCCTACTCGCCCGCCACCAGCCTGCCGATCGAAAGCCAGACCGTCAGCCAGATGGCGGACCGCGTGCTGGCCCTGCCCGCGGGCACGCGGCTCTATCTCAACGCGCCGATCGTGCGCGGGCGCAAGGGCGAGTACCGCAAGGAATTCGCCGAGCTGCAGAAGAAGGGCTTCCAGCGTGTCAAGGTCGACGGCAAGTACTACGACATCGGCTCCGTTCCCGCGCTCGACAAGAAGATCAAGCACGACATCGAAGTGGTGGTGGACCGCATCGTGGTGAAGCCCGATCTCGGCAACCGCCTGCCGGATTCCATCGAAACGGTGCTCAAGCACTCCGACGGCCTGGTGATCGCCGAATTCGCCGATGAAAAGGACAAGGACGGCAAGCCGCGCCAGCTTCTGATGTCGTCGAAATTCGCCTGCCCGGTTTCCGGCTTCACCATTTCGGAGATCGAGCCGCGGCTGTTCTCGTTCAACAATCCGCATGGCGCCTGCCCGGCCTGCGACGGGCTCGGCACGCAGCTCTATTTCGATCCGGCGCTGATCGTTCCCGACGAGAGCCTGACACTGCGCACCGGTGCGCTGTCGCCGTGGCACAAATCGTCCTCGCCCTATTATCTGCAGACGCTGGAGGCGCTGGCCAAGCACTACAAGTTCTCGCTCACCGTGCCGTGGGAAGACCTGCCCAAGCGCGTGACCGATGTCATCCTCCACGGTTCGGGCGAGGACGAGATAAAATTCGTCTACGACGACGGCATGCGCCGCTACGAGACGAAAAAAACCTTCGAAGGCGTCATTCCCAACATGGAGCGGCGATTCAAGGAGACGGACTCCGCTTGGATCCGCGAAGAGCTCGAACGCTATCAGGACGCGTCACCCTGCGACGTCTGCAAGGGCTATCGCCTCAAGCCTGAGGCGCTGGCGGTGAAGATCGCCGGGCTGCATGTCGGCGAAGTGTGCGAGAAGTCGATAAGGCTGGCCGACGAGTGGTTCCGCGATCTCGATGCGCACCTCACGGCGCAGCAACAGGAGATCGCCGCGCGCATCCTGAAGGAAATTCGCGCCCGGCTGAAGTTCCTCAACAATGTCGGCCTCGATTACCTGACCCTGTCGCGCTCCTCCGGCACGCTGTCGGGCGGCGAAAGCCAGCGCATCCGGCTGGCATCGCAGATCGGCTCGGGTCTGACCGGCGTGCTCTACGTGCTCGACGAGCCTTCGATCGGCCTGCACCAGCGCGACAACATCAAGCTTCTGGAATCGCTTCAGGGCCTGCGCGATCTCGGCAACACGGTGATCGTGGTCGAGCATGACGAAGAAGCCATCCGCACCGCCGATCACGTCGTCGACATGGGCCCGGGTGCGGGCATCCACGGCGGCTGGATCGTGGCCGAGGGCACGCCTGAAGACATCATGCGTAATCCCAACAGCCTGACCGGCAAATACCTCGTCGGGCTGGAACAGATTCAGATTCCGCCCAAGCGCCGCAAGGCGAACTTCGACCGCTGGCTGAAAGTGGTGGGCGCGCGCGGCAACAACCTCAAGAACATCACCGCGGCGATTCCGCTGGGCACGCTGACCTGCATCACCGGCGTTTCTGGCGGCGGCAAGTCCACGCTGACCATCGAGACGCTCTACAAGGCTGCCTCGCGCAAGCTCACCCAGGCGCGCGAGCATCCCGCCCCGCACGACAGCATCGAGGGGCTCGAGTTCCTCGACAAGGTGATCGACATCGACCAATCGCCGATCGGGCGCACGCCGCGATCGAATCCGGCCACCTATACCGGCGCCTTCACGCCGATCCGCGACTGGTTCACCGAATTGCCCGAGGCCAAGGCGCGCGGCTATCAGCCCGGGCGGTTCTCGTTCAACGTCAAGGGCGGGCGCTGCGAGGCGTGCCAGGGCGACGGCGTGATCCAGATCGAGATGCACTTCCTGCCCGATGTCTACGTGCAATGCGACGTCTGCCACGGCAAGCGCTACAACCGCGAAACCCTGGAAGTGAAATACCGCGACTATTCCATCGCCGACGTGCTCGACATGACGGTGGAAGCCGGCGCCGAGCTGTTCAAGGCGGTGCCCTCGATCCGCGAGAAGCTGGACACGCTGACGCGCGTCGGCCTGGGCTACATTTCCATCGGCCAGCAGGCCACGACGCTGTCGGGCGGCGAGGCCCAACGCGTGAAGCTGTCAAAGGAACTGTCGCGCCGCGCCACCGGCCGCACGCTGTATATTCTCGACGAGCCGACCACCGGCCTGCACTTCCACGACGTGAAGAAGCTGCTCGAGGTGCTGCACGAGCTGGTCGACAACGGCAACACGGTCGTGGTGATCGAACATAACCTGGAAGTCGTGAAG
>DATKOE010000093.1:0-7964 GCA_035524815.1 Rhizomicrobium sp. | reverse complement strand
CCGGGCATATGGCGCGCCACGCCATGAGCGACGTGATGGCGGCCATCAAGCAGGCGAAGACCTCGCTCGTCTTCGTCAACACGCGCAACCAGGCCGAGCGCACCTTCCAGGATCTCTGGCGCATCAACGACGAGAATCTCGCCATCGCGCTGCATCATGGTTCGCTGGCGCCGCAACAACGCCGCAAGGTGGAAGCGGCGATGGCGTCGGGCAGGCTCCGCGCGGTGGTCTGCACCTCCACCCTCGATCTCGGCATCGACTGGGGTGCGGTCGACAACGTCATCTGCGTCGGAGCGCCGAAGGGCGCCGCGCGCCTGGTGCAGCGCATCGGCCGCGCCAATCACCGTCTCGACGAGCCGTCGCGCGCGCTGCTGGTGCCCGCGAACCGCTTCGAGGTCCTGGAATGCGAGGCCGCGCGCGAGGCCGTGATCGCGGGCGAGCTGGATGGCGAGCGTCTGCGCGACGGCAGCCTGGACGTGCTGGCGCAGCATGTGCTCGGCATGGCGTGTTCCGCACCGTTCGACGAGGACGAATTGTTCGCGGAAGTGAAATCCGCATCGTCCTATCGCTGGCTGTCGCGCCAGGACTTCGCCCGCGTGGTCGATTTCGTCGCCACCGGCGGATATGCGCTGAAGCGCTACGACCGCTACGCCAAGCTGCGCAGGACGCCGGAAGGAAAATGGCGCCTGGCCCATCCGCTGCTCGCGCAGCGCTATCGCCTCAATGCCGGCACCATCGTCGAAGAGCCGATGATCGACATCAAGCTGCAGTCGAAGGGCAGGCCGGTGGGCGCCGGCGGGCGCGTGCTGGGCCAACTGGAGGAGTATTTCGTCGAAACCCTGTCGCCCGGCGACACCTTCGTCTTCGCGGGCGAGGTGCTCGCCTTCCACGCCATTCACGAGGAAGCCGCCTACGTCTCGCGCACGTCCGATTCGCAAGCCTTCGTGCCGAGCTACATGGGCGGCAAGTTCCCGCTCTCCACGTTCCTCGCCCAGCGCGTGCGCGAGATGGTGTCGAAGCCGGAGGCGTGGCATCTGCTGCCCGACCCCGTGCACGAATGGCTGCGCATCCAGGAATGGCGCAGCGTGCTGCCGCAGCCGGGGCAACTGCTGATCGAGACCTTTCCGCGTGGTGGACGCTTCTACCTCGTCTGCTACCCGTTCGAGGGACGGCTGGCGCACCAGACGCTGGGCATGCTCGTCACCCGCCGTCTGGAGCGCCTGCACATGCGTCCCACCGGTTTTTCCGCCAACGAATACGCGCTCGCGATTTGGGGACTGCGCGATGTTTCCGGCCTCGATTTCGGCAAGCTGTTCGACGAAGACATGCTGGGCGATGATCTCGATGCCTGGCTTTCCGAATCCAGTCTCTACAAGCGCACCTTCCGCAACTGCGCCATCGTGGCCGGGCTGATCGAGCGCCGTTCGCCGGGCAAGGAGAAGACGGGCCGTCAGGTCACGTTCTCGACCGATCTGATCTACAACGTGCTGCGCGAGCACGAACCCGACCACATCCTCTTGCGCGCAACCTATCAGGATGCCGCCACCGGCCTCACCGACGTGGCGCGCCTGGGCGACATGCTGAAGCGCGTCAAGGGCCGCATCGTCACTCGCCACCTCGATCGCGTCTCGCCGCTCGCCGTGCCGGCGCTGCTGGAGATATCCAAGGAGATGGTGGGCTCGGAGGCCCGCGAGGACGTCCTTCGCGAAACCGAGGAGGCGCTCATCGCCGAAGCGATGCGGGTGGAGTAGCGAAAGACGCGCGGCCTTTGTACAGTCCGCCCATGAATCTCGACTGCCGCATCGACGTGAACGGCGAAACGCTGGTGCTCGACACCTCCGGCGCGGCGTGGTGGCCGGCCGAGAAGACGCTGGCGTTCGCCGACCTGCATTTCGAGAAGGGCTCGGCCTATGCCCGCGGCGGCCAGCTTCTGCCGCCCTACGACACGCGCACGACCATCCGGCGCATCGAGGAGGCATTGGCGCGCTACGAGCCTTCGCGGGTCGTCGCGCTGGGCGATTCCTTTCACGACGGCGATGCGGGCGAACGGCTGGACGAGGAAGAGGGGGCGAGGCTGCAGTCGCTCGCCAAGGGGCGAGACTGGATCTGGGTGGAGGGCAATCATGATCCTTCCCCGCCCGACTGGCTCGGGGGCCGCGTCGAAGCCCAAGCGGCCATCGGCGGGTTGTTGTTCCGCCACCGGCCGTGCTCCGGCCCCTGCAAAGGCGAGGTGGCGGGGCACCTGCATCCCGCGGCGCGCATCAACCGCAACGGCATGAGCTTGCGCCGCCGCTGTTTCGTGTCCGACGGCACGCGCCTTCTGCTGCCCGCGTTCGGCGCCTATGCGGGGGGGCTCGACGTCAACGACACGGCCGTGGTCTCGCTGTTTTCCGGCGGTTTTGCGGTCTATGCGCTCGGCCGCGAGCGCGTCTATGCCGTCAGCGGCCGGCTGGTGATGCGCACCCACTGAAATCTACGCGCGTCTTCTGAAGAAGAAGGTCGAACCCCAGCCGAGAAGCACCGCCATGAGAACGGTCGACACGCCGTAAAGCAGCGGCGAGCTGCCGGCAAAGTCGAACAGCCGCCGCTCGAAGCCGGTCTGGTCGATGTAGAGCGGCCAGGACTGCGCGCTGACCACGTCGCCCTGGTGGAAGAGATAGACTTCGACGTTGTAGGAGCCCGGCGGAACGGATGCGGGCACGGGCACGCGCGCGCGGAACAGGGTACGGCTCATCCATTCGACGCCGGACGGGCTTTCGCGGTAGAGCCCCGAGCGCGCCTGCGCGCGGACGAGCGCGGCGACGTACGGTCCGGGGTCGCCGTCGCTCGCCTCCGGATCGGCGTGGAGATGGGAGATGCCGACCTCGTAGCGGCTGAGCGTGTCGCGGGAGGCGATCTCGGCAAGCGGCTTGGTGGCCGATACGAAGTAATAGGACGGTACCACCACGCGGGCGCGCGCGTCGTTCATCCAGATTCCGGCGATGCGGTCCTTGCGGCGCACGGTCATGAGCGTGTCCGGTCCGCGCACGATCACGACCACGTCGCCGATCTTGCCTTCGCCCGGTTCTTCGATGGCGCCGAACACGATGATGTCGGTGCCGTTGTAGTTGGAGGTGATCTCGACGCTGTCCTGCGACAGGCCCGAAGTTAGGCTCTCGGCGCCGAAGGCGGGCGCGGCAAGCAGCAGAAGGGCGAGCGCAGCCCGTTTCATGGCGCCCCCGACGACAGACTGTAGAGATCGGCGGGCCGCATCGCCATTTCGTAGAACAGCCGCGCCGCCACCGCGAGCACCAGCAGGGCCAGCAGGAAGCGAAGCTGCTCGCCGCGCAGCTTGGCGCCGGCGCGGACGCCGTACTGCACGCCGAACACCCCGCCCAGGATCAGGATGAGCGCCAGCACGATGTCGACGGTATGATTGTCGACGGCGTGCAGGATCGTCGCCACGGCGGTGACGAACAGCACCTGGAACAGCGACGTGCCGACCACGACGTTGGTAGGCATCCTGAGCAGGTAGATCATCACGGGCACCATGATGAAGGCGCCGCCGACGCCCAGCAGGCCGGAGAAGATGCCGACCGCGAAGCCGAGCACGACCGGCGGGATGGCGCTGATGTAAAGCCGCGACTGGCGGAAACGCATCTTGAGCGGCAGGCCGTGGATCCAGTTGTGCTGGCCGGAACGGCGCAGCGATGCCGATTGCCCCCGCCGTTGCGCTCGCCAGGTGCGCACCGATTCGTTGAGCATGATGCCGCCGACCGTGCCGAGCAGGACGACGTAGCTCGAGGAAACCGCGAACTCGGCCTGGCCCATGCGGCGGAACACGGAGAACAGCCAGACGCCAAAGGCGGTTCCGAACAGGCCCGCCACCATCATCACGCCGCCCATCTTGAAGTCGACGGTGCGCCGTTTCCAGTGCGCCAGCACGCCCGAAAACGTCACTCCGGACACCTGGCTCGCGGTCGTCGCCACCGCCACGCCCGGCGGGATGCCGTAAAAGATGAGCAGCGGAGTGAGCAGGAAGCCCCCGCCGATCCCGAACACGCCCGAAAGAAAGCCCACGGCGAAACCCATCGCCAGGATGGCGAGCCAGTGCACCGACATCTGTGCGATCGGCAGGTAGATTTCCATCGAGGGAATTTCGAGGAGTCGACGCGGATTCGACTGTGCGCGGGTTGACGGAAGGGGTCAACCGATTACCGCCCCGCATGAAGCAGGCGGCGTCGCTTACCCCCTCGTCACGTCGGCGATGGTGGGCGCGACGTTGGCCCGCGCGTCGAGCGTGCCCGGCTTGAACACGTCGGCGGCGTGCTGGGCGGCGGCGCGTTCGTCGCTGTTGAGCTGGCTTGCGATGGCGGCGAGCCGGGCCTTGGATTCCTGGTCGCCCTGCGCCGCAGCGATGGCGTACCATTTGTATGCATCGACGAGATTCTGCGGCACGCCCAGCCCGCGCTCGTAAAGCACGGCGAGATTGAACTGCGAATCCGAAAGGCCGAGCGCCGCGGCCTTCAGGAACCAGCGGGAAGCCTCGCTGAAGTCCTTCTTCACGCCGGTGCCTTCGGCATAAGCGACGGCGAGATTGTGCATCGCCTTGCGGCTGCCCTGGTTGGCCGCCGTCAGATACCAGCGCACGGCCTTAGCCGCATCGGCGGAGACGCCGCGGCCGCGCTCGTACATGGTGCCGAGGCGGTATTGCGCCACGGGCTCGCCGGCGTCGGCGGCGCGCGTCAGCCATTTGGCGGCTTCGGCATCGTTCACGGGAACGCCGTCACCGTCGAGATACTTGAGGCCGACGATGAGTTCGGCGCGCGAATTGCCGGCACTTGCGGCGGCCGCCAGGCGATCGATCGGCGTCGCCGGGCGCACGACGGCCTGCTGCTGCGGGGCAGGCGCCGCGACAGCCGCCTTGGCAACCGTGGTTTGCGGGACGGTTTTTGGCGCCGGGGCCTGGGCCACTGTCGGACGGATGGGAGCCGGTGCGGAAACGGCGGGCGGCGTCGTGGAGGAAGGAGCCGCGCTCGTTTTCGGTGCGGCGGGAACGGCGGGCGCAACGTTCTGCGCGGCTTGTGGAACCGCTGCGGCCGGAGCCTTCGCCGGGGCGGCGGCAGTCCGCTTGACGGTGCGTGTCGCGACGGGCTTTTCGAACAGGGCACGAAGGTCCGTCGATCCGGCGGTGTTGGCGATCTGCCGCGTCAGGATCACGCCGCCGATCAGTGCGATCATGACGAGCGCGGTCAGCGCGACCAGCAGCGGGCGCGTACGCTTCGGTTCTTTTTCTTCCGGCTTGGCGCTCCAGCGCAAGGCGCCGATGGTGCTCGAACGCTGCGCCTCGGCCTGTGCGGCCATGCGCGCCGAACGCCGTGCGGCCGCAAGATAGGATTCGACGGTGGGCTGGGCCGGCTCGGCGGCGGCGGGAGCGAAATCGGCGGCTGCTTCGAGCGGCTTCGGCGCGGGCGGCGTTTCGGTCAGCGGCTGCGGCGGAGCGGCGAAGGCGGCTGGCGCGAACGGCGACGGCTCGGCGGCCGCGGCCGCGAACGGCGGGGCCGGCGGTGCGGCAGGAGCGAATGGCGGGGCCGGCGGTGCCGCAGGTGCAAATGGCGGCGGGGGCGGCGCGGCGGCCGCAAACGGCGGAGCCGGCGGAGCGGCGAGCGCAAAGGGCGGCGGAGCCGCAGTCGGCTCGATGAACGGCGGCGCCTCGAAGGCGGGCAGCGGCCCGAACGAAGCGGCAGCCGGAGGTGCGGGCGGCGCGGGCGGCGGAGCGGCCTGCGGGGCAGGCGGCGGTTCGGCTGCCTTTGTTTTTTCGGCGACCATCCGGCGAAGCTCGGCGGCGGCGTCGCGCTGTGCCGTTTCGAGCGCCTCGAGACGACCGACGATGGCGCGCAGGTGATCTTCGAGTGGGTCAGGCCTTTCGTCCGGCTCGATCCGTGCAACGACGTCGGCCAGCGTGCGTTCGATGCCGGCAAGGCGCCGGTCGAGCATCGGATCGGATTCGCGCTGTTCGAGCCGGCGCACGCTGTCCTCAAGCCGGGCGATCGCTTCGGCGGGAACGGCGTTGCGCTTGTTCGCCTCGATGGCGTCCAGCGCCCGGTCGAGCGTGTCTGCGTTGGCCTGCGTGGTTTTCTCGAGCGTGCGCACGCGCTCGTCGAATGCCGCCAGACGGCCTTCGAGAACCTGCGTGGCGGCGAGGGCGTCCTGACGGGCCTGGCCGACTCGGCCGGCGACGGTTTCGATGTTGCCCGCGAGCGATGAGATCTGCGACGCCGACTGGCCGGCGGTCTGGGCGATCTGGTCGGCCAGCCGCGACAGGCCCTGATGCAGCGCCTTCACGGCTTCGCGCATGCCTTCGTTCGCGTCGCGCGTTTCGACGCGATCCAGCCGTTCGGCTATGTTGGCCACGTGGCTGCCGAGTTGGTCGAACGCCTGCGCCTGTTCGCGCGCGGCGATGTTCATCTCGACCGCGGCCTTGCTCATTACGCGATGGCTTTCGGTCTGGCTGCGTTCGGAGGCATCCAGGCGCCGTGCCATGCCGCGCAACTGCTCTTCGATGCGCCGATAGACCTCGGCGGTTTCGGATTCGCTGCGCGCCACGCGATCGAGCATCTCGTCGGAATCGCGGCGTTGGCGTTCCGGTTCGATGGCTCCGCGCGGCGTCCAGTCGGTGCGAGTTTGGATTTCGCTCACGTCGGACAATCCTGCAACGATGCGACGGGTAAGCCACTCACCGACCGAGAGACCCTCCCGGCGGGCAGCGGCGCGGGCGGCATCGCGGGCTTCGGACGGAATTCCCACGACATTCCATGGCAAGTCAGGCCGCATTTCGTCTCTCGTGGGCGTGCCTCCCCCACATAAAGTACCGACGCCAACATCTTGTGTAAAGCAAGGTACTGCAAGTGTGGAGCAAAGGCTCTTCGACCGCCCATGCCCCCAGAATCCGCTCACAGGTTTAAGAGTCCGTTAGCGCTGACTGCTGCCGGCACCTGGGAGTTTTACGGAATGCCCGGCCACGCCGGCGCGGACGAGATCGGCGTCGATCCGCCCCATCAGACGATGCCAGGCCATGCGGAAATCGCTCGCCAGCGACCACAGGGGGTAGCTGAAGGTGGCCGGGCGGTTCTTCTCGACAAAGAAGTGGGCCGCCCAGGCGGGGCCATAGCCCGCAACCGGGACTGTCAACAATATCCAAGGGTTAGCGAGTGCGGCGGCCGCCGCCAGAGCAAGCAACGCCAGCACGGTGCCGGCATAATGCAGGGTCCGCGTGGCCGGCTTGGCGTGTTCGCGCAGATAGAACAGCCAGAAGTCGTCGTAGGACGCGATCGGTCGGTCGCTCGGCCGGGCCATGCCGGAGGCTAATTGTTGGACTTGGACGGCACAATGGTGCCGCGCAGGGGCACCGTTTCGGTCTCGTCCTTGCCCTTCTGGGGGCTCTCGACCGGTTTGACGTCGCTGTCCGGGCCCCCGGTCCTGGCGCCCAGGCCCAGATCGGTGGTGAAGAGCTGCGTCACGTAGACCGTGTCCGCGTTCACGGCCGCGCCGACGCCGGTGCGGTCGTAATCGGGAAAGGCGAGGTTGTTCTTGTGCGGCTTGGAAGCCAGCCAGCTGTCGACGAAGCGCTTGGCGAAGACTTCGGGATCCACTCCTTGCTCCGGGATGTAGTGCTGGGCTGCGACGTTTTCGCCGACCAGGCCCTGGAACTTGGCGTCCTCGTTCATGAGCATCGTAGCCGAGGCGTGCGGATCGTCGCCGGTGGAGAAGGAATTTGTCCGCGCCATGTCGGTGCTCCGCTTGCGGGCGATGGCGGTGAGTTCCGCATCCACGGTGAGGGAGCGCGCCGCGGGATCGATACGCGTGCGCTCGCTTTCCACCAACGCTTCGATGCGGGTTTCCAGCGCCGGCATCTGAACCTTCGGATCCGGGATCGACGGTCCGAAAAGGCTCGCGCAGCCCGCCGCAAGGACCACAACCGCGCA
>DATKOE010000092.1:0-6103 GCA_035524815.1 Rhizomicrobium sp. | reverse complement strand
TGGCGCATTCCGGCCGACGCGTCCATGTCCGAATCCAACCCGACTCTTGTCCTTCGCACCAATTCCGATTCGCGCCCAGCGCGGTCGTAGCACTCGTGATTTCTGCGCCCGCACTCGCCTCCCGCAGTTGCCCGGACGATCGCCGGCTTGCCGGTGGCGTTCGGCTGCAGTTGTCCGCCATCGCGGATCATTTCTGCGCCGCAATTCGCTGGTGCGCGGCTGCGGTGGCCGGTGGCCCGGTTTCAGCGTTGCCGCCCGCGCATCGGTCGTTGGCCCGCTTGCCCCGGCTCCGCGAACTGCCGTTTCCGCGCACGCGGTGTAACCGGCCCCCACAGGCTCCCGAATAGAGACATATCCGAAGCATCAATGCGCGGCATGCCGCCGCGGCAGGAGAAATCATATGACGCGAAGCATCGTCCTCATCACGGCCATTCTGTTCTCGGCCTCCGCTTGGGCCGCGGAAGCGCAAAACAGCGGCATGAGCCAAGGCACGATGGGCAACGACTCGATGGGCCACATGAGCGGCGGATCGATGAATCACATGGCGTCCGGCCAGGACTGCCAGGGGATGATGGACGAGGCCAAGCCGAAGCTCGATGCGATGGCGGATTCGGCTATGAAGACGAAGGCGATGGGCGAGATGCACATGGCCGAAGCCGCGATGCACAAGGGGCGGATGAATTCCTGCGTGAACCACATGCACCAGGCGATGGAATTGACGCGCTAAGCTCCGGATTTCGACTTCGCGATATCCGCGTCGCCGCCCTTCCTGTCGCCCTGGCGCAGCTTGACCTGTCCTCGCCGGCGATAGGCGTCCATCAAATCGGGATCGGCGCGGATCGCGGCGTCGAAATCGGCCAGCGCGAGCGCGTCCTCATGGCGGCGCATGTGCACGCGGCCGCGCCAATACCAGGCGTCTGCGTTCTTCCGGTCCAGCTTGAGCGCGGCCTCGCAGTCGGCGAGCGCCTTGTCGTCGTCGCCGTCGTCGAAGAAATAGCCGGCGCGGCCCGCATAGGCCTGGGCGCGGTCTTCGCCGCGCGTGATCTCGAGGGCGGCGTTGTAGTCCGCCAGCGCTTGCGTCTTGTCGCCTTCATCGGCGTACGCCACGGCGCGGTTGTAGTAGGATATCCAGTCGCCCGGCTTGAGCTTCAGCGCGCGGCTGTAGTCGGCAATGGCGCCTTGTCGATCGCCCATATCGTCCTTGGTGTCGCCTCGCCGCCGGTAGCGCAGGTATGTCGGCTCCGCCGCGATGGCGGCGTCGATATCTTTGAGCGCGAGCGCGTTGCGTCCGCTGCGCTGATAGGCATCGGAGCGGTTTGCCAGGATCGTGGGCTCGTTGGGGATTAGCGTCAATGCGCGCGTGTAATCCGCGATGGCAAGGTCGAGGCGGCCCATCTTCCGATACGCGTTGCCGCGGTTGTTGAGGCTCGTGTAGTCCTTTGGGTTACGTTGCAGGAGAGCGGCAAAATCCTCCATCGCCCGGTCGTACCGGCCGAGATCGGCATAGGCTTCCGCGCGATGGCGCAGCATGTTCGCGCTGCGCGGCGAAAGCCCGGTCGCCTTCTGGAAATCCGCCAGTGCGTCCTTGATGTCGCCCTTGCGGGCGCGCAGCAGGCCGCGGTTGTCGTAAGCGGTAGCGTAGCGCGGTTCGGCCTTGATCGCCTGGGTGAAGGCGTTGATCGCGTCGTCCTCCCGGTCGGTCCGGTCCAGCGCGCAGCCCAGGTTGTTCCAGGCGGCCGCATCGTTCGGCGCAAGGCTCACCGCCTTCTGGAAGTCGTCGATGGCAAGGCCGTCCTTCTTGAGGGCGGCGTAGGTATCGCCGCGGTCGCGATATGCGCGGGCGTAGTCGGGAAACAGCTCTATCGCCTTGTCGAAATCGGCGATGGCCTTTTCGTTCTCGTGCTTGCCCTGCCAAGCTTCGCCCCGGTTGACGTAGTAGAGCGCCACGCGCGGCATCAGCTTTATCGCCGCGTCGTAGTCGGCGATGGCGCGGTCGGTCTGGCCGAGGCGGCCGTAGGCGAAACCGCGGTTGTTGATCGCCCGCTCGTCGTCGGGCGCCAGCGCGATGGCGTGGGCGTAGTCCTTGATCGCGAGATCGTCGCGGTCCATGTCGTCGTAGAGGTTTCCGCGCCAGATCCAGTTCGCCTCCTCGTTCGGCATCAGCCGGATGGCCTCGGATATGTCCGCGATGGCCTCCTTGTTCTCGTTCTTGCCGGAATGGGCGAAGCTGCGCTGAGCGTATATCTGCGCAAGGTCCCGCCGGGGCAGGGTGGGGTCGTTGATCAGGATGTTGCAGGCCGCGATCTGCTGGTCGCTGGTGACGCCGCGCCCCCCGTGGCAGACGAGTCTCAGCGCGCTCGGCGGCTCGCGGACGGGATGAACGAACAATGCAGCCAGCAGAAAGCACGCCGCCGCCACGCCCCACGCCAGATACGCCCGCATCTCGCCCCCCACGCCGGGACCAAGCCTAACACGGCTTGGCGGCATCGTCGCTGCGGCGTGACGCGGTTAATTCCGATGTTCTCTTCCGACAATATTCAGCCGATGCACGGTCAGGCTGCCGATTTCCGCGCTGTCGAGGCGCAGGTGCCCGAGCGCAATACGCCCGATCGCCATGCGCGCGATCGCAATCGCGCCGACGGAAAGTGCGCCCAACGCAAGTGCCCCGAACAGCGCGACGCCGATCGTCATCGCCCCCACGGGCATTGCGCCAATGGCTCGCAGTTTCGAGTGTTGTTGTTCCATGTCTAAAGTAGCGGTTTCACTCCGTCATGCTCGACCACCACGCCGCGGGCGGTGAGCTTGCCGTCCGCTCCCGTCGTGGCGAACAGCGACACGGCCATGCCCTTTTCCAGCCACGTGGTGTCGCCGAGCACCCACTTCATGACCGGCACTTTCGCGTCGACGACCAGCTCGGTCGTGCCTTCGCAGTTGCCCTTGCCGGGCGCCGTGGCGTGGCCGCTGCACGCGCCGTTGGCTCCCGGCGTCGAGCCGTGAAAGGTGAGCTTGAGCACGCCCTGGCTCGCCTTCACCTTGCCGTTCACCTCCTGCACCGTGGCATTGGTCATGCTCTGGTTGGGTTGGCTCATCGGGTATTGGCCTTCGCCCATGCCGCGCATCGCTTCGGGGAAGACCCGCAACTCCTGCGAATGCAGCTTGCCGTCAAGCTCCAGTATCGCGGCCGAAGCGACGAAGTCGCCCGGCTTGATGTCGGAGAGCTTGCTCTTCTCGTTGGCGATGATCTTGGCGTCCGGCGTGAGCGCGATGTCCAGCGTCTGGCCTTGATCCGTTTTCACCGTGAGGGTGGGCGCGTCGAAGGCCTCGATCGTGCCCTTGATGCGCTGAGGCGGCGCGTTCTGGGCGAGGGCGGGCAGGGCGAGAACCGCGGCCGCGACGGCCGCAAGCAATGCGCGCATTCGTGATTTCTCCCTTACTTGGCCGGCTTGCGGAATTTCAGGATGAACTGGTCGGTGTGGCCGCGGATCGAAGGATCGAACACGATCTTGTCGCGCGTGTCTTTCGGGTTGCGCAAGGCGTTGCTCTCGGCCACGAGCTTGAATCCGGCCGCTTCCACTTCCTTTTTCACCACGGCTTCGTCGATGCGATGCAGGGTGTTGGTGTCGGCAGTGCCGGAACCCTTCGGCGCCGAATGGTCGAGCACGATGTAAATTCCGCCCGGCTTCAGCGCATCGAAGACGGCCTTGTTCACCTGCGCGGTGTCCGCCGGCTTCATGTTGTCGTTCTTGAGGTCGTGGTAGTTCTGTGAGGTCCAGACGACGTCGAGAAGTTCGGGCGCGGAGAGCTTGTTGATCGATTCGTAGACCACGCTGACGTTCGGATAGTCCGCCGCCACCTTGATGACCGGCGCGGGCTTGCCTTTCAGGAAGCCGTCCTCCTCGCGCGGCTGGAAGGCATAGACCCATCCCTTGGGTCCCACAGCCACCGCGAACAGGCGCGTGAAATAGCCGCCACCGGGCATCAAGTCCATCACCTTCATTCCCGGCTTGATGCCGGCGAACACCAGCATGTCGGCGGGTTTGCGGTCCACATCGCGCTTCGTGTCGTCGGCGGGCCGCTTCGAATCTTCGACGGCCGCCTTGACATACGAAGGAACCGGCGCGGCGGTTACGCCCGCAACCATGGTCGCGGCCGCAAGCAATGCGAATGCGAAATTGCGCGTCATCTTATCCTTCCCGCTTGGCTGAGACGGCGGAGTATGGCACGGAGCGCGCGGGCAAGTCCAAATCGTCGCGCCGCTTCACATGTCTTTGAACGCCCCGTCCGAGATCCTGGAAGCGCTGTCCGGAATGGGGCTGGTCGCCCCCGGATCGCCTTGCCAAATCAAGCCGCTTGGCGGCGGGGTTTCCTGCGATGTGTTCGAGATTCGATGCGCCTCGCGGACCATTTGCGTCAAACGCGCGCTGGAAAAGCTGCGTGTCGCAGCGGAATGGCGCGCCCCTGCGGAAAGAAGCCAGGCGGAAGTGGCGTGGTTTCGGCTTGTGGCCGCCATCGATCCTAGGTGGGTTCCCGCCGTTCTCGGCGAAGACCGCGCACGCCACCTGTTTGCGATGGAGTTCCTTCCGCCTGAATCCCATCCGGTGTGGAAGTCGCTTCTGGCCGAAGGCGAAGCCGATCCCGCCTTTGCTGCGCGCGTTGGCGAAGTTCTGGCAAAGATCCACGCCTGCACAGCGGGGAGCGAGGTCATCGCCCGGCAGTTCAGGAACAACGCGCAATTCCATGCCCTGCGCACGGATGCCTATCTCTTCTTCACGGCCGCAAAGCACCCCGACGTGGCGCCTTCCATCCGCGCAATGGCGGATGGCCTTTGCCGGTCGCGCATCGCCCTGATGCATGGCGACGTCAGCCCCAAGAACATCCTGGTGGGTCCCGATGGTCCGGTGTTCATCGATGCGGAAACCTGTTGCTACGGCGATCCAGCCTTCGATCTCGCCTTTTGCCTCAACCATCTGCTGTTGAAGGGTGTCTGGCATCCCGAGCACGCGGCGGGCTACGGCAAGTGCTTTGCCTCCCTGGCGGGCAGCTATTTTTCAGGCGTAACCTGGGAGGACCGGCGCGAGTTGGAATGCCGTGCGGCGGGGCTTCTCTCTGCCTTCCTGCTCGCCCGCATCGACGGCAAGTCGCCGGTCGAATATGTCACCTCGGACCTCGACAAGGCGTTCGTGCGGGCGATGGCGAAAGACTTCCTCAACGGCCGTGCGACCGCGCTTTCCTTCATGCTCGACCGCTGGACAGAGGCGCTTTCCATCCGTCAAATGTGAGGGGATGGACTCATGAGCATCTTTGGGCGGCTGAAGCCCATCGACAGCGTGCACGACAATCCGGGCGGCGAGCGACTGAAGCCGACGCTATCGTGGCCGCACCTCGTCGCGCTCGGTGTCGGCGGCATCGTGGGCACGGGTATCTACACGCTGATCGGCATTGCGGCCGGACTGGCCGGCCCCGGCATGATCGTCTCGTTCGTGATCGCCGGTCTGGTCAGCGCCTGCGCCGCGCTCGCCTATGCCGAGATGGCGACCATGATGCCGGCGGCCGGCAGCGCCTACACCTACAGCTATGTGGTGATGGGCGAGCCGATCGCCTGGTTCGTCGGCTGGAGCCTGGTGCTTGAGTACACGGTGGTCTGCGCCGCGGTGGCGGTGGGATGGTCGGCGCACGCGGCCGGCTTGATCCAATGGCTTCACCTGCCGGTGCCCGCCGCGATTCTCGCCGGCCCGCAAGCGGGCGGGGTGATCAACCTGCCGGCCATCGCCATCTCGCTCGCCGTGGCGGCATTGTTGGCCGTCGGCACGCGCGAGAGCGCGACGGTCAATTTCATCCTGGTCGTGATAAAGCTCGCTGCGCTCGCGGCCTTCGTCGCCATTGCGCTGCCGGCATTTGATGCGAAGCACTTTGCGCCCTTCCTGCCCTATGGATGGAACAGCCTGTCGCCCGACGGCATGAAGCTGGGCGTGCTGCCCGCCGCTTCGCTGATCTTCTTTGCATTCTACGGTTTCGACACCATCTCCACCGCCGCAGAGGAGGCCAAGCGTCCCGGACGCGATCTTTCCATCGGCATCGTCGGTTCGATGTTGCTGTGCACGTT
>DATKOE010000091.1:0-26406 GCA_035524815.1 Rhizomicrobium sp. | reverse complement strand
CTGCGCATCGACCGCGTGACGCCCTTCCCGGAATCGAAGAGCCGCGTTTCCTGGCGGATCTCGCCGCCCTCCTCGATGATGTCGATCTGGCGTCGCGCCTCGTACTCGATCGCCTGCATGACGAAGCGCACGGAGTTGACGTTCTTCACCTCGCAGCGCGTGCGATACGGCTCGCCATGTTTCCGCACCGAGACGTTCACGTCGGCGCGCATGGAGCCTTCCTCCATGTTGCCGTCGCAGGTGCCAAGGTAGCGCAGGATCGAGCGCAGTTTGCGCAGATACGCCCCCGCTTCCTCGGGCGAGCGAATATCCGGTTCCGACACGATCTCCATCAGCGCCACGCCGGCGCGATTCAGGTCGATCAGCGACTTGGTCGGATGCTGGTCGTGGATGGACTTACCCGCGTCCTGCTCAAGATGCAGGCGTTCGATGCCGACCTTCGCCACTTCGCCGCCGGGAAGATCGATGAGCACCTCGCCTTCGCCGACGACCGGGTTCTTGTACTGGGAAATTTGATAACCTGCGGGAAGATCGGCATAAAAGTAGTTCTTCCGGTCGAAGATGCTGCGAAGGTTGATCTTCGCTTTCAGGCCGAGACCGGTACGCACCGCCTGCTCGACACAATATCTGTTGATAACCGGCAACATGCCCGGCATCGCGGCGTCGACGAAACTCACCTGGCTGTTGGGATCGGCGCCGAACACGGTCGACGCGCTCGAAAAGAGCTTGGCCTTGGAAAGCACCTGGCAGTGAACCTCCAGGCCGACCACGACCTCCCACGGGCCGGTTGAACCTTGGATCAGTTTTCCGTTCGTGCTCATGCGGCCCTCCACCATGCCTGCGGCTTCGTCTTGAACCCGGCGGCGAGTTCGATCGCCCTGCCCGCGCGGAACAGTGTGGATTCGTCGAAGGCCTTGCCGATCAGCTGGATGCCGAGCGGAAGGCCGGCATCGTTCAGGCCGGCCGGCACCACGAGGCTCGGCAGGCCCGCGAGGTTCACCGTCACCGTGAAGACGTCGTAGAGATACATGGTGACCGGATCGGCGATCTTCTCGCCGATGCCGAAGGCCGGCGCGGGCGTCGCGGGCGTGAGCACCACGTCGCAGGACTTGTAGGCCTCGGTGAAATCCCGGGCGATCAGGGCCCGCACCTTCTGGGCTCGGAGGTAATAGGCGTCGTAATAGCCCGCCGACAGCACATAGGTGCCGATCAGGATGCGGCGGCGCACCTCCGCCCCGAAGCCTTCGGCACGGGTCCGCTCATAAAGATCGATGAGGTCCCTCGGATCGCCGGCGCGATAGCCGTAGCGCACGCCGTCGTACCGGGCGAGGTTCGAGGAGCACTCTGCGGGCGCGATGATGTAGTAGGTGGGAAGCGCGTACTTGGTGTGGGGAAGAGAGATCTCGACGACTTCGGCTCCCTGCGCCTTCAACCACTCGGCTGTCTTGTTCCAGATCGCGTCGATTTCCGGCGCGGTGCCTTCCACCCGGTATTCTTTCGGAATGCCCACCCGAAGGCCCTTCACGCCAGCATCCAGACTTTCTTCGTAATCGGGCACCGGAATGTCGACGCTGGTCGAGTCCTTGGGATCAACGCTCGCCATCGCCTTCAACATGATCGCGCAGTCGCGCACCGTGTGCGAAATCGGTCCCGCCTGGTCGAGCGACGAGGCGAATGCCACGATGCCCCAGCGGGAGCAGCGGCCGTAAGTCGGCTTGATGCCCGTCGTTCCGGTGACCGCGGCGGGACAGCGGATCGAGCCGCCGGTATCGGTCGCCGTGGCGCCGAGCGCGATGTTGGCGGCCACTGCCGCAGAAGAACCGCCCGACGAGCCGCCGGGCACCAGCTGGGCGTTGGAGTTCCTGGCCCGCCAGGGGCTGATGCACGGCCCGAAATGGCTGGTCTCGTTGGACGAACCCATCGCGAACTCGTCGCAATTGAGCTTGCCCAACATCACCGCACCCGCGTTCCACAGATTCTGGGTGACCGTGGATTCGTACTGGGGCACGTAGCTGGAGAGGATCCTGCTGCTCGCCGTCGTGCGCACGCCCTTGGTGCAGTAGAGGTCCTTGATACCAATCGGCAGACCTTCCATCGGCCGCGCCGTGCCGGATGCGATGCGCTTGTCTGAGGCGTCCGCCATCCGAAGCGCGATTTCCGGCGTCTCGGTGACGTAGGCGTTGAGACCGCGCGCCCCCTCCATCGACTTCAGAAACGCCTCGGTCAACTCGCGCGCCGAGACCTTCTTCGCCAGCACCGCATCGCGGGCCTCGGTCAAAGTGAGGTCGGTGAGATCGCTCATGCCGGCACCTTCAATTCCATTTCATAAAACACGGACCATGGGTCGTCCGGGTAATCGAGCACTGCGCCGCAGCGAGTGAAGCCCGCCCGCTCGTAGACACGCCAAGCGGCCGGATGGCGATCACCGGTCTCCAGCACCAGGCGGCGGAAACCCTCCTTTCGGGCCAGCGCCTCGATCTCCGCCAGGATGCGCCCGCCGATGCCCTCACCCTGGTGTGCAGGCACGGTGTACATCCGCTTGACCTCGGCGACGTTGTCTGCATGCCGACGAAGCGCGCCGCAGGCAACCGCGATGCCGTCCACCCGCGCCACGAACACGGTGGTATCGGGTTGCGCCATCTCTTCCACCGTCATGTGAAAGCAATGCTCCGGCGGAGTGAGGCTCAAGAGGCATTCGTTCAACTCGCCTATCAGCCGGCGCACGTCGCCCGAAAGAGCGCTTTCGACGGCGATGGAGACGGTCATGGCCTACTCCACCACCTTCGGAACCACGAAGAAGTGATCCTCGCCGCCCGGCGCGTTGACCATGAGTGCGTCGGCGTTACCGCCCTCCGCCACGACGTCCTCGCGCATCTTGAGCCGCTGCTTGACGACGCTGGTCATGGGCTCCACGCCCTCGACGTCGACCTCCTTGAGCTGCTCCACCCAGGCCAGGATGCCGTTCAGCTCTGCAACCATCGGCTCCACGCGTTCCTCCTCGATCTTGAGGCGAGCGAGCCGCGCGATGCGCCGGACCGTGTCTTTATCGACGGACATGTGCGTTCTGCGGTTGAATTTGCGCCCCTGTGCTAACAAGGGGGGGGCACCCAGGCAAGCGCCATCACACTCCGGTGTACGCCGTCGCCCAATCGACCGGCAAAAACGCCACAAAAGGCGCCTCACCGGGCTCGCGGTTGTACCAGCGGATAGGTTTTGTCCGCATAAATGACCCGCCATTCCAGCGTAACCGGCGCGCCGGCAGTGTCGAACACGAAGATGCGCAACTGGTCGACGATGTCCGGCGGCAGCGAAGCCCGCCCCTCCGTGGAGCGAAACCGCAAGCGGGCGCGCGTCTGCTCCAGCCCCGCGCGCACTGCTTCCGGCAGGTGATCCAGGGTCAAAGTCCGCGCCGGCTTGCCCGCGGCATCCAAGACTTCCGGCGTGCTGGCGACATCGAACAACAGGCCGCCCGGCCGCTTGAACATGTGCAGGGCGCCGATGATGAGGCAGCCGCTGCGTTCGAACGACAACTGCTCCTCCCGCGACAGCGGCAGGCGTATCAGCGTGACCGCTTCGTCCGGACTGCGCTGATCCGTCAACATAAGGCTGTCGAAGCGCCGTTGCGGCGGGCCGGTGCTGTCCATTCCATGCTATCCTCATGCCACGCTATTCTTGCGAATCCGCTGCAGCAACCGACAAGACATGCCGATCTGCGATCTGGACAAGCTGAAAACCGCGCTCCGTACAGGACAGCGCCTGCTGGGCCTCGATCTCGGCGAGAGAACGATCGGACTGGCGTTGTCGGACAGCCTGCTCACGGTCGCCACGCCGATGGAAACCTGGAGGCGCGGCAAGTTCACGGCGGACGCCGCCAAGCTCGACGGGCTGATCGCCGAACAAGGCATCGGCGGGCTGGTGATCGGACTGCCTCTCAATATGGACGGTAGCGAGGGGCCTTCGGCCCAGTCGGCGCGGGCTTTCGCGCGCAATTTCGCTGCGCGGTCCGATGTCCCTATCGTCCTCTGCGACGAAAGACTCTCAACTGCGGCGGTCACCCGCACATTGCTCGACGCCGACGCTTCCCGGCGCCGCAGGGCGGCGGTCGTGGACAAAATGGCGGCGGCCTATATCCTTCAAGGGGCGCTCGACAGGCTGCGCAACCTGGGGGAACCATGAACGGCGCCGCGGCGTCGGACGACAGACCCGCAAACACGCGCTGGCTGCCGCCCGGCCTGCGTCCGCCCGGCGGGATGACCCATCGCCAGACAGTCGTGTTCCTTCTGGTCGGCGCAGCCGCGCTGATGGGCGGCTACGACACCAACGTCTACACCTTCGCCATCCCGCAGGTGCAAGCGAGCCTGCACATACCCGACGACAAGATCGGCCTCACGGTTTCGCTGATCAGGCTGGCGGCCGTGCCCGCACTGATCCTGGCATGGACAGCAGACCTGGTCGGACGGCGGCGGCTGCTCCTTTTTACCATCGTGGGCCAAGCGGTCGCGACGCTGGCGACGAGCTTCGCGCAGGACTCCGCGCAGTTCATCTGGGCGCAGTGCGCCACGCGCCTGTTCGGTTATGCCGAGGAGATGCTGTGCTACGTGGTGGTGGCAGAGGAGCTTGCTGCGGCGGCGCGCGGCTGGGCCAACGGCACGCTTGCCACGATGTATTACCTGGGCGGCGGGATCACGGCGATCGCCTTCATGGCCGTCACTTACCTGCCTTATGGCTGGCGCGCACTGTATGTGATCGGCTCCATCCCGCTGTTCCTGGTGGCCTATCTGAGGCGTTATCTGCCCGAGACGCGGCGCTTCGAGAAACTCGAGCAGGAGAAACACGAACGGCCCTCGCGCATCCGTAATGCCATCGCCATGTTCCGGCGGCTGATGAGCGAGCATCCGCGGCGCGTGCGCACCATGATGATCGCCATAGCGGGCTACGGATTTGCCATTTGGCCCGCGGCGTATTTCGGTCAGACCTACATGCAAACGACCCTGCATATGACGCCCGTGCAAACTGGCATGGCGGTCCTTACGGGCGGGGCCGTGGCAGCAGCCTTCAACATTCTGGCTGGGCGGCTGAGTGACTGGATCGGGCGGCGCGTGGTGATCTGCGCGGCGTGTGGAGTAGCGGTTGCGGGATTCGGCACGCTTTATAGCGGTTTCCGGTTTCCATACATCCAGTACATGTGGGGCGTCGGATTCTTCGGCTTCGTTTGCGCGGATTCACTGTTCGCGGGCCTTTCGGCGGAGATTTTCCCCACCGCGTATCGCGCGACGGTATCGGGCATGCGCTACATCGTTAGCATCTTGGCGGGAGCGGTGAGCCTGGCGCTCGAAGGTCCGCTCTACAACTTGTTCGGCGGGCACGGCCTCGCCCTCATTCTTCTGATGGGCACCATGCCGATCGCGATGCTGGCGCTGTTCTGGCTCCCCGAGCCAGCCGGCCGGGAGCTGGAAGACCTCGCGGCGGCGCCGGACGAGGACAATCGCCAACTGCCTAAAACAGGGTAATTATCTGGGGAAAGCTGTGCGCGAACCGTCCGCTGTCTTGCCCGCTTCCGCCTCCCTGCTATAAGCCCGCTGCGATGAGCCCGGCACCGGCCGCCACACCAATCCTCAAGACCAGCCATCTACTTGGCATTGAAGGCCTTTCGGTCGAGGAGATCACGGCCCTGCTCAATCTGGGCGAGGAATATGTCGCGCTCGGCCGGGCCAAGGAGAAGAAGTCCCCCCTGCTCAAAGGGCGGACGGTCATCAACCTCTTTTACGAGCCCTCCACCCGCACGCAGAGCTCGTTCGAACTGGCCGGAAAGCGGCTCGGCGCCGACGTGATGAACATGTCGGTCGGCTCGTCGTCGGTGACCAAGGGCGAGACGCTGATCGACACCGCCACGACGCTCAACGCCATGCGGCCGGACATCCTGATCGTGCGCCACCAATCTTCGGGCGCCGCGTCCATGCTGTCGCGCAAACTCGACTGCTGCGTGGTGAACGCGGGCGACGGCAGCCACGAGCATCCCACCCAGGCGCTTCTCGACGCGCTGACCATCCGCCGCCGGCGCCGTACCTTCGAAGGTCTGACGGTGGCGATCTGCGGCGACGTGTTGCACAGCCGCGTGGCGCGTTCGAACATCCATCTTCTAGGCAAGATGGGAGCACGCGTGCGCGTGGTAGGCCCCAAGACTCTGATGCCCGCCGAAGTGGCGCGCTACGGCGTGGAGGTCTTCACCGACATGAAGGAAGGCCTTGCGGGCGCCGACATCGTGATGATGCTGCGCCTACAGCTCGAACGCATGACGGGCGCCTTCATTCCGTCCACGCGCGAGTATTTCCGTTTCTGGGGCCTGGATCGCGCCAAGCTCGCCTATGCCAAGCCGGGCGCGCTGGTGATGCATCCCGGACCGATGAACCGCGGCGTGGAGATCGACTCCGCCGTGGCGGACGACATCGAGGTCAGCCTGATCCGCGAGCAGGTGGAAATGGGCGTCGCCATCCGCATGGCCGTCTTGGATGCGCTGTCGCGCGGGCTCCCAGCGGGGGAACGCAACGTATGAGCTCCCGGCGCACCGTCTTCTGCAACGCGCGGCTGATCGATCCCGCGAGCGGGCTGGATGCCAAGGGCGGGCTGTTGGTCGAGAATGGCAAGATCGCCGACTTGGGGCCGCGCCTGTTCGCCGACGTCGATCGCAACGATCCCGAAGTGATCGACTGCCGCGGACTGCTGCTGGCGCCGGGCTTGATCGACATGCGCGTGTTCACGGGCGAGCCCGGCAGCGAGCACCGCGAAACGCTGGAATCGGCAAGTCGCGCGGCTGTGGCCGGCGGCGTCACCACCATCATCGTCATGCCGAACACCGATCCGGTGATCGACGAACCGTCGCTGGTGGATTTCATCCGCCGCCGCGCCGAAGCCACGGCGCGCGTGCGCGTGCTGCCCATGGCGGCGCTGACGCGCCATCTCGCAGGCGAGGTGATGACCGAGATCGGACTCCTGAAGGAGGCCGGCGCGGTAGCTTTTACCGACGGCGACCGCACCATCGCCAACGCGCGCGTTTTGCGCCGGGCGCTCGCCTATGCTTCTACTTTCGGCGCGTTGGTCGTCGCCCATGCGGAAGACCCTGACCTGACCCAAAGCACGGCGGTAAACGAAGGCGAGTACGCGATGCGGCTTGGCTTGCCCGCGGTTTCCTCCGCGGCCGAGACGATCATCGTCGAACGCGACATCCGCCTCGTCGAGCTGACCGGCGCCCGCTACCACTTCGCCCAGATTTCCTGCCGCGCTTCGCTCCAAGCCGTTGCCGACGCCAAGGCGCGCGGTCTACCCATCACCTGCGGGGTCTCCGCTCACCATCTTGCGCTCAACGAACTCGACGTCGGCCGCTACTACACGTTCATGAAGGTGAAGCCGCCGCTGCGCTCCGAGGCCGACCGCGAGGCGATGGTCGAAGGCGTCGCTTCGGGCGTGATCGACGTGATCGTATCGAGCCACGATCCGCAGGCCGCCGATACCAAGCGCCAACCCTTCTCGCAGGCGGCCTTCGGCGCGGTCGGGCTCGAAACCCTGCTGCCCGTTGCACTCGGCCTCTGCCACCAAGGCGACGCCGATCTTCTGCATGTGATGAAGGCGCTCATCGCCGCACCCGCCAAGATCCTGGGGCTCGAAACCGGCAGGCTGGCCAAGGGCGCCCCTGCGGATCTCGTGCTGATCGATCCCGACGCACCGTTCATTATCGATCGCAACAAGCTGCACTCGCGCACACGCAACACGCCTTTCGAAGGCCGCAGGTTCCAGGGTCACGCCGTCAAGACCTTCATCGGCGGAGAGTGCGTCTTCGATCGCGCGGGCGAGCCGCGTCCATGAACGGCATGCTGGCGATCACCTGGACCGGCGTGCTGTTGTGCGTAGGCGGCGGCTATCTCCTCGGCTCGATCCCGTTCGGTGTCGTGATCACCTGGCTCGCCGGCCTGGGCGACGTGCGCAAGATCGGTTCGGGCAATATCGGCGCCACCAACGTGCTGCGCACCGGACGAAAATGGGCCGCCGCGCTGACGCTTCTGCTCGATGGCGGCAAAGGCACGGCCGCAGTTCTGGCGGGCTGGTACCTTTGGGGACCGGAAGGCGCGATGCTGGCAGGATTGGGCGCCATCTTCGGCCACATCTTCCCGGTTTGGCTGAAGTTCAAGGGCGGCAAGGGCGTGGCGACGTTCATCGGCATCATGCTCGGGCTGTTCTGGCCGACGGGGCTGCTGGTGATCGGCACGTGGCTCCTGATGGCCTTGCTGTTCCGGATTTCATCGCTTTCCGCCCTCGTCGCCGCGGCGCTGGCACCCGCCTACACCATGGCATTCGGCAATCTGACATACGCCCTGTTCACGCTGGTGCTCGCGATCGTCTTGTTCTTCACGCATCACGAGAACCTGCACCGGCTCTGGCACGGCGAGGAGCCGCGCATCAAGCTGAACAAGAGCAGCACCTGAACATGCCAGGTCTCACAGACAGCGAACGCGTCCAATGGCTGAGACTGGCGCGCACGCCCAATGTCGGCCCGGTCACGTTTGCGCAGCTTATCGCACGGTTCGGATCGGCATCGGCGGCGCTTTCCGAAGTGCCGCGACTGGCCCGGCGCGGCGGCGGCGACCCGCCTCGGGTGCCCCACGAAGATGTCGCGCACCGCGAAATCGACGCGCTGACGAAAGCGGGCGGCCGCCTGATCACCTGCGTCGATGCGGAATATCCGCAGGGGCTCGCCGCGCTCGACGCACCACCACCAGTCCTGTCCGCGCTCGGCAGCCCGGCCGTGCTGCGCAAGGAGATGGTCGCGATGGTGGGCGCACGCAACGCATCCGCTCTGGGCCGCAAGCTCGCGCAGCGACTGGCGAGCGACCTCGGTGAAGCGGGACTGTGCGTGGTTTCCGGCATGGCGCGCGGCATCGATACCGCCGCGCACGAAGGCGCATTGGGGAGCGGAACCTGCGCCGTGCTGGCCGGCGGCATCGATGTGGTCTATCCGCCAGAAAATGCGGCCCTCTACGAGCGCCTCAAGAAGGAAGGCGCGATTGTCTCCGAAATGCCGTTCGGCGAACAACCGCAGGCGCGGCACTTTCCGCGACGCAACCGCATCATTTCCGGCATGGCGCGCGGGGTCATCGTGGTCGAAGCCGCCGAGGGGTCCGGCTCGCTCATCACCGCACGCTTTGCGCTGGAACAGAACCGGGAAGTGTTCGCAGTTCCGGGTTCACCGCTCGACCCCCGGGCGAAGGGCACGAACCGCCTGCTCCGCGACGGCGCCGTGCTGACCGAGACCGCCGACGACGTACTTTCCGTCCTGAAACCCATCCTGGGCGGCGGGTTCGGCGAGCCATCGGATGAGAAGGTCCTTGTCCCTGCCATCTCCGACAACGACGCCGACCGCGTTCGCGCCTCCGTCCTGGAAGCTCTCGGGCCGGCTCCCGTCCGAGTCGACGAACTGATTCGCCTGACCGGCGCATCCGCTTCGTCCGTGCTGGCGGTTCTTCTCGAGCTAGAGCTGGCCGGGAAGCTGTCCCGTCATCCCGGCAATGAAGTGTCCTGGTCCGCTTGAGCCTTGGCCTCGACCGCCGCCAAATCAACCAGATGTGCGAGAACAGTCATGCCGTGCTGCAGTGAAATTTTCCTAAGGGAAACAAGCATGTCGTAAATGTAGTCCGCCGCCTCCGAGGGCTTGACGGGGCCAGAGCGCGAAGGTGGCATGAATCGAAAACCGTTGAGAATCCCGAGAAGTGGACTTTAGGACAAGAAACCAAGTGCCGCAACTAAGAGTTACATATTTCGTCGTATTTCGCATTTTCTACAATTTTAAGTAACAACCATTTGCCGAAATCCTGCGTTGACACCGTTCAGGGGCTTCCCCCAGTGTCCGCCCGCCTTACATAACCGCAGCGCACAATCCCGTTCGGGCCACCTCACTGATGAATGTCCTAGTCGTCGAATCCCCAGCCAAGGCCAAAACGATCAATAAGTACCTTGGCCCGAGCTACAAGGTACTCGCCAGTTTCGGCCATATCCGCGATCTGCCTGCAAAGGACGGTTCCGTGAGGCCGGATGACGGCTTTGCCATGTCCTGGCATGTGGACGAGCGCGCCCAAAAGCGGATCAAGGAAATCGCCGACGCCGTCAAGCACGCCGACAAGCTGATCCTGGCGACCGATCCGGACCGCGAGGGCGAAGCCATCTCTTGGCATGTCCTGGAGGTTCTTAAGGAAAAGAAGGCCCTGGGAAGGGCGCACATCGAACGGGTTGTGTTCAACGCCGTCACCAAGCAGGCGGTGCTCGACGCCATCGCTCATCCCCGCCAGATCAACGGCGAACTGGTCGACGCCTATCTCGCCCGCCGCGCGCTCGACTATCTGGTGGGATTCACCCTGTCCCCGGTCCTGTGGCGCAAGCTGCCGGGGGCGCGTTCGGCGGGGCGCGTGCAGTCGGTGGCGTTGCGGCTGGTGGTTGAGCGCGAGCTCGAGATCGAAAAGTTCAAACCCCAGGAATACTGGACGATCGACGCCAACGTCGTCGCCTATTCCGAAATGGCCGACCCCACCCCGTTCAAGGCGCATCTCACCCACCTGGACGGCAAAAAGCTCGACAAGCTGTCCATCGGCAGCGAAGTCGAAGCCAAGCGGGCGACGGAGGCCATCGCAAGCCGCAAGTTCGCGATCGGCGATGTCGAGTCCAAGCCAGTCAAGCGGCACCCCGCCCCGCCCTTCATCACCTCCACCCTGCAGCAGGAAGCTTCGCGCAAGCTCGGCTTCTCGGCCAAGCGCACGATGCAGCTCGCCCAGCAGCTCTACGAGGGCGTCGATATAGGCGGCGAGACGGTCGGCCTCATCACTTATATGCGTACCGACGGCGTCAGCATGGACGGCGGCGCCATCCACGAAGCGCGCAGCATGGTGGGCGAACGTTACGGGCAGAGGTACGTGCCCGGCGTGCCGCGCGCCTATTCCAGCAAAGTGAAGAACGCGCAGGAAGCGCACGAGGCGATCCGCCCGACCAGTTTTCACCGCACGCCGGAATCCGTCGCACGCAAGCTCGATACCGACCAGGCACGGCTCTACGAACTGGTCTGGAAGCGTGCCGTCGCCAGCCAGATGGAGAGCGCCGAGCTCGAACGCACCACGGTGGACGTTGTTTCCGCCGACAAGCAGGTCATCTTGCGGGCGACCGGAAGCGTCGTGCTGTTCGATGGCTTCCTGACGCTCTATCAAGAAGGCCACGACGACGAAGCGGACGAGGAATCCGCCCGCCTTCCACGCCTTTCCCAGGGCGATCCGGCGACGATCGAGAAGACCCTGCCGGAACAACATTTCACCGAGCCGCCCCCGCGCTATTCCGAAGCGAGCCTGGTGCACAAGTTGGAGGAGCTCGGCATCGGGCGTCCGTCCACCTACGCCTCCATCCTCTCGGTGCTGCGCGACCGCGCCTATGTGCGCATGGACCGCGGCCGCTTCGTGCCGGAGGACAAGGGCCGGATCGTCACGGTCTTCCTGTCGAGCTTCTTCGAGCGCTACGTCGAATACGGTTTCACCGCCGATCTCGAAGAGAAGCTCGACGAAGTGTCCGCGGGCGAGTTGAACTGGAGAAAGCTCCTGGCCGACTTCTGGCGCGATTTTTCCGCCGCGGTCGACGGGACGAAGGACCTGAAGATCTCGCAGGTGATCGATGTGCTCGACGAGATTATCGGTCCGCACATCTTCGAGCCCGACGGGAGCGGCGCCGACCCGCGGCAGTGCCCGAGTTGCGGCACGGGGCGCCTGAGCCTGAAGCTTGGCCGTTTCGGCGCGTTCGTCGGATGCTCGAATTATCCCGACTGCCGCTATACCCGCCAGCTCGGACAGAAGAACGGTGAGGGCAGCGCCGAACCGAAGGTGCTGGGCACATTTCCCGGAAGCGGCGAGGAAGTCTCGCTCAGGAGCGGACGCTTCGGGCCATACGTCCAGCTCGGCGAAGAAAAGCCCAAGCGCGCAAGTCTGCCCAAAGGCATGGCGCCTTCAAGCGTCGATCTCGACTACGCCGTCAAACTCCTTTCGCTGCCGCGCGAAGTGGGCGTGCACCCCGAGACAGGAGAGCCGATCACGGCGAATTTCGGACGCTACGGCCCGTATGTCGCCCATAGCGGCCAGTACGCCTCGCTGGATTCGCCCGAGGACGTTTTTACGATCGGCCTCAATCATGCCGTCACCTTGCTGGCGGAGAAGAAAGCGCGCAGCCGCGCGCCGCGCGGTCCGGAGCCACTGAAGGAACTGGGCGCATCTCCAGGAGGCGGAACCGTTAAGCTGATGCGCGGCCGTTACGGACCGTATGTCACCGACGGCAAGGTCAACGCCACGATTCCGAACAGCGCCGATCCCAACGCCGTGACGCTCGAGCAGGCCGTGGCGCTGATCGCGGAGCGCGCCGCCAAAGGACCGACGCCGAAGAAGAAGAAGGGCGAAAAGGCTGCCGCCAAGGCCAAGAAGGCGGAAGCCAAGCCGCGCAAAGCTGTGACGAAGAAGAAGGCCGCGCCGAACGCCAAGAAGAAGCTCGCCAAAGCGGCTGCCGGATAAGATGCCTCGCGGAAAGAACCGGAACGCGCCGCTGCTCGACCGGCAACGCGTGCTCGACGCCTTGGCGGCCGATCCCGGCGCCACCAAACGCGATCTCTCCCGCGTGCTCGCGATCAGGGGCCCCGACCGCATCGTGCTCAAACGCATCCTCAAGGAGTTGGAAGAGGAAGGCCTTCTCAAGGGCAGCCGACGCAAGGGCTATGCGCGCCCCGGAACGCTGCCGGAAATCGGCATTCTGGAGATCGCCGGCCAGGACCCCGACGGCGAACTTCTGGCGCGGCCGCAGCGCTGGGAATCCAACGAGGATCCGCCGCAGATCATCGTAGTTTCTGATGAGGCCTTGGGTGTGGGCGAACGCATCCTGGCGCGGCTCACTCTGGCCGAGGATGGCTTCGAAGCGCGGGTCATCAAGCGCCTGGGCGCCAGCGCCCACAAGGTGCTGGGCGTAGTGCGCGTGGCGGGGGCCAGCGTCCGCATCTCCCCCATCGACCGCAAGAGCAAATCCGAGTTCAACGTCGATCCGCGTGACAGCGCAGGGGCACAAGACAACGAACTCGTGTTGGCCGAACCGATCGCCGGGCGCGCATCCGGCCTTCCTCGGGCGCGTGTGGTCGAGCGCCTCGGCAGCATGGATGCGCCCAAAGCCGTCAGCCTCATAGCGATCCACGCCCACGACATTCCGACCGAGTTTCCGAAGGAAGCGCTCGACGAAGCGGCGCGAGCCAGTTCACCCGATCCGCGCGGACGTACCGATTTGCGGCACATCCCGCTCGTCACCATCGACCCCGAGGATGCCCGCGACCACGACGATGCCGTCTGGGCCGAAGCCGACACCGATCCGGCCAACAAGGGCGGCCACGTGATGATCGTCGCCATCGCCGACGTGGCGCAGTACGTCACGCCTGGCTCCGCGCTAGACCGCGAAGCCTACAAGCGCGGCAATTCCGTCTATTTCCCTGACCGCGTGGTGCCGATGCTGCCCGAGAAACTGTCGGCCGATCTTTGCTCGCTCAAGGAAGGCGTGGACCGGCCGTGTCTCGCCGTGCGCATGGTGTTCGATGCGAACGGCCGCAAACGCCGGCACGAGTTTCTCCGTGGCATGATGCGCTCGGTTGCGCGCCTCACTTACGCTCAGGCGCAACGCGCTTTCGACGGCAGGCCCGATCCTTCGCTTTCCCCCGTGGCAAGAAAGGCCTTGGCGGCATTATGGGCGGCCTATGGGGCACTGGTGAAGGAGCGCGCCGCGCGCGACCCGCTTGATCTCGATCTTCCCGAACGGCGCATCGAGATCAGCACGAACGGCAAAGTGAAGTCGATCGCCTTTCGCGAGCGGCTGGAGTCCATGCGGCTGATCGAGGAGTTCATGATCCTGGCCAACGTTGCGGCGGCAGAAACGCTGGAAAAGGCGCGCGCGCCGTTGATCTATCGCATCCACGAAGAGCCTTCGAAGGAAAAGATCTTCGCCTTCTCCGATTATCTCAGGACGATCGGCATGAACTTCGCCAAAGGCCAAGTGATGAAACCCGGCATGTTCAACCGCATTCTGGCCAGCGCTAAAGGCGGCCCGCACGAGCAGGTAATGAACGACGTCGTGTTACGCACTCAGGCACAGGCCGTTTACGACCCGACTAACTTCGGTCATTTCGGCCTGAACCTGGCGAAATACGCACATTACACCTCACCCATTAGGCGCTACGCGGACCTGATCGTGCATCGCGCGCTGATCCGTGCCTTGAAGCTGGGCGAAGGAGGGCTCTCCGACCGCGAAACTGCAAGCCTTGCCGAAATTTCCGAGCACATCTCGATGACCGAGCGCCGTGCCATGGCGGCGGAGCGGGACTCGACCGACCGATACGTGGCGGCCTTCATGGAGGACCGCGTCGGGGCGACCTTCGACGCACGTGTTTCCGGCGTAACCCGGTTTGGCCTGTTCGTCAGGCTGGCGGAAACCGGCGCCGAAGGACTGCTCCCGGCGCGGGCGCTGGGAACCGAGTATTTCCGCCATGACGAGCGCCGCCACGCGCTTGCCGGCGAACGCACGGGAACGACGTACCGCCTCGGCGATGTCGTGCGTGTCAGGCTGGCAGAAGCCGCACCGCTCACCGGCGGCTTGCGTTTCGACCTAGCCGAAGCAGTGCAATCTCCCCGCCGTTCCATCCCGATCCGCCAGCGTGGTAAACGCCGCGGGTGAATTCGGCGAGCCAGACCACAATGTCGCAATTTGTGTCGTCGACGTGCAGCGACGGGACGACACGACAATGCTCGTGTAAGTTCCGGTGATGTGTGCGCGGGGCGTGCGATGAAGTCTTGGCTGGTGCTGGCTTGTGCGGCGAGCTTTTGCGGTGCTGCGGGCGCCGACGATCTGATCCTGTCGATGGACGGAATGGGAAGAGTGGAAATCGGCTCCTCCAGGGATTCGATAGAGCGCGTCCTTCACCGCCGATATGAACTGGACAAACCCTGCGAGGTCGTGAATTCAAGCGAGACCGCGCAGTTGGGGGTCAGCTACATGATTGAGGCCAACCGGCTGGTTCGCATCGACGTCGATTACTATGCCAATTCCCCCGAACCCTTGACCATCCATACGCCGGAGGGGATCGGGCTTGGCTCGCCGGAAGCCGACGTGATAAAGGCCTACGGCAACCGCGTCCGCGTCGAGCCAAACCCAGGCGACCCCACGTGGCACTATCTCTACGTCGACACGCCTGACCACAGCCGCGGGTTCGCCTTCGATACCGACGGCAAGAAGGTGAAGAGCATGCACGCCGGCGAGTACCCCGCACTCGGCTACAAGGACGGTTGCCCCTGACCCGATAAGCGGCTGAATCGGTGGTCAAAACCCTGCCGCCGCGGCTCTTTTTCCGGCTTCCGACGCATTGCTTGACTTCCCGGTCTTCCCGGTTAGGTTACGCGCCCTTCCTAGCGTTCCAGGAGATAGCTCATGGCGAAACCCACTACGGCCAAAATCCGGCTCAACAGCGAGGGCGGCACGGGCTACTTCTACGTGACGCGCAAGAACACTCGCACCATGACCGAGAAATTCTCGGTCAAGAAGTACGATCCGGTGCTGCGTAAGCACGTCGAGTTCAAGGAAGGCAAGATCAAGTAGGTTGCCCGCCGGCATGACCGGCCCGGACGAATTGTGGCTGCGACAGATCCGCGGCAAAGAATGGTCGGAGTTGATCCGGCCATTTTCATCTATAACCGGTCCTTCTCCACTTTCTCGATGAACGGCAACATGAAGCCGTGTAGGAGCGGGATGACGCCAGGTGGCAGATCGTGCCCCCAGCCTTCGATCTCGTGATACTCGGCACCGGGAATGCACTCGGCCACGCGCCGCCCATGCGCCGGCGGAAGCAATGTGTCTGCAGAACCGTGCAGGACAAGCGCAGGAATTTTCAGCCCGCGCAGGCGCTCACCCCGCGGCGGCGTTGCAATGATCGCGGACCAGTGGCGGAGCGCACCTTCCGGATAGTACATGCGGTCGTAACATTGGCCGGCATGGACGGCCATCTCCGATTCATCCACCGGAAATCCGGTCGAGGAATAGGCGCGGCGCCCTTCAACGATATGTACGACGACGCTCGCGCGGTCGTGCGCGGGCGGCTGCGCCGTCAACGCCAGATGCGAGTCTGCGGATGCGGGCGGAAGCCCCTTGTCGCTGGTGGTCGAGAAGATCACAGTCAGAGACCGCACTTTTTGTGGCTGATCCAGGGCGAGGAGCTGGGCGATCATGCCCCCCATCGACACCCCCGCCACATGTGCGCTCTCGATGCCGAGTGCGTCGAGCAGGCCCGCGGCGTCCGCGGCCATGTCGCTCAAGACATAGGGGGCGTCGGGCTTGCGCCCTTCCCGCATGGCCTGGGTGATCGCCGCGAAATCCGGGATTTGTCCCGTGAATTTCTGGCTGAGGCCCGTATCGCGATTGTCGTAGACGACAACTTTCATGCCGGCGCGCACAAATCCTGCGATCCAGTCAGGTGACCAGGCGATCAGCTGCTGCCCGAATCCGTGGATGAGCAGCAGCGGCACACCGTCCGCGGGGCCGTGCACTTCGTACTCGGTCACAATTCCGTTTGCGCGCGTTGCCGGCATTGGATCCCCGTGATGCGGCCTGATTTTCAGGTCGAAGCGGTTGCTTGACAAGATGCGGTGCGGATTCGAGCCTCCATTCCCGGAGAAGCAGGCGGACCGATGAGTGCATTTGTTGTGGTCAATCCCCGTTCCGCGAGCGGCAGGACGCGCCGCGGCTGGCGCGCGCTCGAGCCGGCGCTGGCTTCCATCTATCCCTACATGTCGGTGGCGTTCACACGGCAGCGCGGCGAAGCCACACACCTGGTTGCCGCTGCGTTGCGCGAAGGGCATTCGGAGATCGTGGCGGTGGGCGGCGATGCCACCATCAACGAGGCCGTCAACGGTTTCTTCGACGCCGAAGGGGCCGTTTCGCCCGATGCCGTGCTTGCCTTCGTGGCGAACGGAGCGGGGAACGATTTTCCGCATACCTTTGGCATCCGCGATAGCGGACTGGATGCCGTTTCCCACCTGAAGCAGGCGCATGTCCGCCCGATCGATGTCGGACGCGTCCGGTTTCTCTCCAGGACCGGGGTGCCGCGCACGCGCTATTTCGCCAACATCGCCTCGTTCGGGCTGTCGGGGAAGATCGTTGACGCCATGAATCGCTCGCTTTTCGCGGGGTTGTTCGGCACCGGCTTTGCCTTCGGCCTCCACAGCATCCTGGGGATGTTGCAGTACGGCGGGCGACCGGTACGGCTTATGATCGATTCCGTCTTTGACGAGATCGTCAATATATCCACGGTCGCGGTCGCCAACGGACGCGCGTTCGGTGCCGGGATGCAGGTGGCACCCGAGGCCAAGCCGGATGACGGCCAATTCGATGTCGTCATCATCAACAACGGCCCGGCTTCGCAGATGCTTACCGACATGAAGCTGATCCACGAAGGCGAGCATCTCGGCAACCCCCACGTGCGTCTCATCCGCGGACTGCGGGTCACGGCGGCCCCCGTGGCGGAAACCCGCGGCCGTCCCGTATTGGTCGAAACCGACGGCGAGTGCGTCGGACGCCTGCCCGCGACATTCGAGATTCTCCCAAGGGCCTTGAATGTGCGATGCTGACTCGCTCGGGGGGTCGGTATGGGAGTGGATCGCGCAAAACTCCGCTGGAACGGCTGGGGCTGGGCGGCGCGCAAAGACGAGATCGCGGAACGCGCCGAGGTCTGGACGTGGCTAGCGGCCGAATTGGGCATGCCCGCGCTGCTGGCTACACCGGGGCGGCCGCTCGAAGAACTGAACCTCCCCGACTGCCGGCTCTCGCTGCAGGACCGCGTCGAGTTGAGCGGGGTGGTCGGCGCCAATCAGGTGCGCGACAACGTGAACGAGCGCGTGTTCCACGCGACGGGCCGCAGCTACCACGACCTGCTGCGGCTGCGCGCTGGCGATCTGTCCAGCGCGCCCGATGCGGTGATCTACCCGCGCAGCACCGCCGAAGTGCTGGCCGTGCTCGCCTGTGCTTCGCGCAAGCGGATGGCCGTGGTGCCGTACGGTGGGGGAACCAGCATGGTGGGCGCGGTCAACGCGGACCGCGGCCCCTTCGGCACGGTCATCGCTGTCGACCTTTCGGAAATGGACCGGGTCATCGACGTCAACCCGGTCTCGTGCACCGCTACCGTTGAGGCGGGCATCTATGGGCCGGCGCTGGAAAAGGCGCTACAGACCAAGCGCCTCACGCTCGGCCATACACCGACCTCGTTCGAATTCTCGACCCTTGGCGGTTGGATCGCCCATCGCGGCGCCGGTCAGGCGATGCACCGCTACGGCCGCGCCGACGATTGGCTGATCTCGGCCAAGCTCGCCACCCCGCGCGGATTGCTCACCGGTGGCGATTTTCCGGCGACATCGGCAGGACCCAGACTGACCGACCTCGTCATCGGATCGGAAGGCGTGTTCGGCATCGTCACCGAGGCCACCCTGCGCGTCCGGCCTCTGCCCGAGGTCAGCGAATACCGGGGCTATCTCTTCCGCGACTTCGAAAGCGGAGCCGCCGCCATCCGCACCGCGATGCAGGCCGGTTGCGCCTGCGCGATGCTGCGGTTGTCGGACGCCGAGGAAACTCGCTTCCAGCGCGCCTTCGCGAGATTGAACAAACCGTTCGGCGCCATCGATCACGTTACACAGCGCTATCTGAAACTGCGCGGATTTGCCGGAAATCCGTGCCTGTTGATCGCGGGCTTCGAAGGCGACAGCCAGACGGCGTCGCTGGCGCGGCAGCGATTCGGCGAGATTGCCGGCCGCTTCGGTGTCCTGGCACTTGGGCGCGGAGCCGGCGAGGACTGGCGCAAAGCCCGTTTCCAGGGCCCTTATTTGCGCGACCCCCTGTTGGACAGAGGTGTCGGCGTCGACATCATCGAAACTGCAGCAAGCTGGTCGAGGCTCGATGCCGTCTACAAGGCGACCCGCACCGCGCTGGAAGAAGCCATCCGCGAGGCGCTGCCGCGGCAGGACGCGTGCGGGATCGTAATGTGCCACATCAGCCACGCATACACGGACGGCGCGAGCCTCTATTTCACGTTCCTTTTCCCCCGCCGTCTGGACGGCGACATCGAGCAGTGGAGGCGAGTGAAGGCCGCAGCAACCGAAGCCATCCTCAACAACGGCGGCACGCTCAGCCACCATCACGGTGTGGGCACGGAACACTTGCCCTGGATGGAGCGCGAAAAAGGGGCGCTGGGGCTGGAGGTTCTGCAGGCGATCAAGTCCGCCGTGGACCCCGAAGGCATTCTCAATCCCGGCAAGCTCGTGCCTTAACTCTGCGTTACCCGGACGGCGGGTAGGATGCCGTCGGCACCAAACTGACTTGGGGAATGCTCCGTTTGACGTCATTTCCAGCACGGACCCCAGTCGGGGCCGCCCGGCGAATGCTCTCGGGAGCGGCGGCATGAAGACGTGCCTGATGCTTCACGGGATCGGCGAGCCGCGCTCCGAGCTGCCGGCCGTGGAATGGCCCTATTGGATCCCTCAGGAGACCTTCTACGGGATCATCGAATTGATGCGCACGGCACCGGCGCAAATCACCATCGACGACGGCAATGCCACCGACGTCGAAATTGCGCTGCCGGCCCTGGTCGATGCGGGGCTGAGCGCAACGTTCTTCATTCCCACCGACCGGATAGGCGAAAACCACTACCTCACCGAGGCCGGCATCCGCGCGTTGCATGCGGCCGGAATGGAGGTCGCCTCGCACGGTTGCTCGCATCTGCGCTGGACCACCGTATCGGACGCCGAGATCGCCGTGGACGTCGCACGGTCGATTGAGCGCCTCGCTGCCATCATCGGCGCGCCGGTGCGGTCGGTGGCAGTTCCCTACGGCGACTGCGACAGGCGGGTCTTGCGGGTCTTGCGTTCGCTGGGTGTCGGCCGTGTCTATTCCAGCTTCCGCGGGCCCGATCCGGACGGAGGCTGGCTCGTGCGGCGCGACTGCGTCACTCGGGACATGACGCTTGCGGACGTAGCAGCGATGTTGACAAGCCAGCCTTCAACGGCGGAAACGGCACTGAACTTCCTGCGCATCTGGCGGCGCGCGGGCCACGCAACGCTCAGGAAAGCCTGATCAACCCTTAGCGAGGGCCTTTCGAACCGCTTTGGCGGCCGCAGTGAGCGCAGCGTGCGCCTGTGGAAACACGGAGAGCATGAGCGTGAAGCCATGCAGCATCCCGGGATAGTCGGCCAGGGTCACATCTACTCCGGCGGCGCCGAGCTTTTCGGCATAGGCAAGCCCTTCGTCGTGAAGCGGGTCGCAGCCCGCAAGCACTACGCAGGCGGCGGGAAGTCCGCTGAAATCCTCCGCCAACAGCGGAGAAAGACGGAGATCGGAATGGTCGGCGCCGGACGCGTATTCTCCCAGGCAATACTCGAGTGCTTCCTTCTCCATCATGTAGCCCGCCGCGAATGTCCTCATCGACGGGAACGTTGAGCCCACCTGCGTGACCGGATAGAGCAGAAGCTGGAATGCGATTCTGGGGCCTGCCGACCGCATGGCCAGCTGACAGACGACGGCCGCGAGGTTTCCGCCGGCGGAATCCCCTCCGACGGCGATCCGGTTCGCGTCGATCCCAAGCCGCGCGGCATTGGCTTCGACCCACTTCGTGGCCGCCAAGGCATCATCGACTGCAGCGGGGAACTTGTGCTCGGGAGACAGACGATAGTCGACCGAAACGACGCGGCAGCCGCCCTCGCCCGCCAGGATGCGGCATGTGACTTCGTGCGTGTCCAGATCGCCGACGCGGAATGCACCGCCATGAAAAAACACCAGAACCGGCAGTGACTCTCCCCCGGCCGCGACAGGCGTATAGACCCGCAGCGCAAGCTCGCCGCCGGGCCCGGGCATAACAAAGCTCTCCACCCTGCCGATTGGTACGTCCTTGGGGCCCCAGGATTTCACCATCGCGCGGAAGCCCGCGCGCATCTCGTCCGGCGGAACCGACCAGACCTTTGGGCGCGGCGTCGCCGCGAGCTGATCAAGGAACACCCTGGCCAGTGGATCAAGCGACATGCCGCCTCGCTTCGTTGATCGCGAAGTGTGAACGGAACCGCCGATACGTGGCAAGGCTAGTGAATTGTGGGGGTGTGATCGGGATCGATCCGGTGAAGGACTACGTCTTCGACCAGAACCGACAAGGACATCCAGAACCGCGCGCGTTCCTTATCGCCGTCCGCCTCCAGGGAAAAAGACGCCCGGCGTGCGTAATCCCGCGCAAGCGCACCGTGTTCGCGCGCAAGTTGCGCGGCCAATATGCACAGTCTATGGGCCGAAATCGCCATGACCCTATTCCAGCACCGCGCGGTAAGGGGGTAGTTAACCCGGAAGTCACTGGATAATACATGTACAACTCGTTATTATTACAATATCCCAGTGCGGAGACGGGGTTTTGAGGCCCCGGGAGACCCGATGTCCAAGAATGTCCTGTTGATCATCAGCGGCGGGATTGCCGCTTACAAATCGCTGGAGTTGATCCGGCGGTTGAAGGACCGCGGAATCGGCACCCGCGCCATCCTGACCAAGGCCGCTACCGAGTTCGTCACCCCGCTGTCGGTTTCGGCGTTGAGCGGCAACAAGGCCTATTCCGAGCTGTTCAACCTCGTCGACGAAGCCGAGATGGGCCACATCCAGCTTTCCCGCAGCGCAGACATGGTTGTGGTCGCGCCTGCGACTGCGAACCTGATCGCGAAGCTCGCCAGCGGAATTGCGGACGACCTCGCCTCTACGGCTCTTCTGGCTACGGACAAGCCGATCCTGATGGCGCCGGCGATGAACGTGCGCATGTGGAATCACTCCGCGACCCAGAGAAATCTGAAGACCTTGAGGACCGACGGCATCGCATTCGTCGGGCCGAACAACGGCGAGATGGCGTGCGGAGAATTCGGTCCGGGACGCATGGCCGAACCGGAGGAGATCCTTTCGGCCATCGAGGCGATGCTATCGGTCCGCGGCCCTCTTCATGGATTTCGAGCGCTCGTAACGGCGGGTCCGACCTACGAGCCGCTCGATCCGGTCCGGTTCCTCGGCAACAGATCATCGGGCAAGCAAGGCTACGCCATTGCCGGCGCGTTCGCACGGGCGGGCGCAGACACGACGCTGGTTTCGGGACCCGCCGAAATCGCCGTGCCAGACCGCGTCAAGCTCATCAAAGTGCAGACCGCGCGCGAGATGCTTGCGGCGTGCGAATCCGCTCTACCCGTCGACGTGGCGGTTTTGACCGCGGCGGTCGCCGACTGGCGCCCGGAAACAATCGCCAACACCAAGATCAAGAAAAGCGAAAGTGCTGCGGCGCCGGTGAAGCTCGCCGCCAATCCCGACATTCTCGCCACGCTTGCCCGCGGATCGCGGCGGCCTTCGCTGTTGGTCGGGTTCGCGGCGGAAACCGACAACGTCGTCGCCAACGCCATCGAAAAAAGAACGGCCAAAGGCTGCGATTGGATCGTCGCCAACGACGTCAGCGGCGACGTGATGGGCGGCGACCGCAACACCGTCCACCTCATCACGGCCAAGGGAACCGAAAGTTGGCCCGAACTGGACAAGACTGAAGTGGCCGCCCGGCTGGTCGCGAGGATCGCAGCCGCATTGGAGAAGGCGGCATGAAACTTCCGGTCTTGCGCTTACCGCACGCATCGGATTTGCCGCTGCCGGCATACGCGACCAAAGGCTCGGCGGGACTCGATCTCCTGGCCGCAGTCGACAGGGACTTGGACCTTAAGCCCGGCGCGCGCGCTTTGATCCCGACCGGCATCGCCGTCGCGTTGCCTGCCGGATTCGAGGCCCAGGTGAGGCCGCGCTCGGGGCTCGCGCTCAAGCACGGAATCACCCTGATCAATTCGCCCGGTACAATCGACAGCGATTACCGAGGCGAAATCAAATGTCCGATCATCAATCACGGCGACGAGACCTTCCGTATCACGCGCGGAATGAAGATCGCGCAGATGATCGTGACCCGCCACGAAACCGCCGAACTCGACCAAGTCTCCGAGCTGCCGCCGAGCGACCGCGGCGCGGGTGGTTTCGGCTCCACCGGCTTGACCGGAACGGACAAACACCATGCTTAAGCTCTCGCGAAAAACCCTTCTCGCCCTGGAAGCGGTGATCGATATTGCCTTCAACGCTCGACCGGAGCCCGTGCAAGCCAAGGAAATCACAGCGCGGCAGGGCGTGCCGCAACGCTACCTGGAACAAGTGATGCAGCAACTGGTACGCGCCGGTATCCTGAAAGGCGTGCGCGGGCCTCGCGGCGGTTACCGCCTCGCCAAGGAGCGCAGGCGCATCTCGGTGGGCGACATCGTCCGTGCGGCGGAAACCGGCGAAGAGGAAAACGGCGAGGACGGCGCGCCGCGATCCGAGCTTGGCGTGCGCATCATCAATCCGATCATCCAGTCGCTTCAGGGGGAAATCATATCCAAGCTGGATTCCATCACCGTCGAGGACCTTTGCCGACAGGCGCGCGCCTCGGGTGTTCACGCCGGTGAACGGACCAGCGCCGATTTCACCATTTGACGGCGACAAAAGGAGACGACTTCATGACCGATCGCAAACCCGGCCGCGGCCGCATCTTCAGTTCCATCACCGAGACGATTGGCGATACGCCGCTGGTGCGTCTTGCGCGGCTGCCGGAGCAATCGGGCGCGAGGGCCGACGTCCTATTGAAGCTCGAGTTCTTCAACCCGCTTTCGTCGGTCAAGGATCGCATCGGCGTGTCCATGATCGAGGCGTTGGAAAAGCAGGGCCGCATCTCGCCCGACCGCACCGTGCTGGTCGAACCGACCAGCGGCAACACCGGAATCGCGCTGGCGTTCGTGGCCGCGGCCAAGGGCTACAAGCTGATCCTGGTCATGCCGGAATCGATGTCGATCGAACGACGCAAGATGCTGATGATCCTGGGCGCCGAAGTCGTGCTGACCGAAGCCGCCAAGGGGATGAAGGGCTCCATCGCCAAGGCTCAGGAGATCGTGAACTCCAACCCCGAGGCAATCATGCCCCAGCAGTTCGAAAACCCGGCAAACCCGGACATCCACCGCCGCACCACGGCCGAAGAAATCTGGAACGACACGCAGGGCAAGGTCGACGTGGTCATCGCGGGTGTCGGCACCGGCGGCACGATCACCGGTGTCGGCCAGGTGTTGAAGGCACGTAAGCCGGGTGTGAAGATCGTTGCGGTAGAACCCGAGGACTCTCCGGTGCTTTCGGGCGGCCAGCCCGGCCCGCATAAGATCCAGGGCATCGGGGCAGGTTTCGTTCCCGCGATCCTGGACCGCGGCGTGATCGACGAGGTCGTTACCATCTCCAACGAGACCGCATTCGAAACCGCGCGCAAGCTGGCGCGCTCGGAAGGCATCCCCGTAGGGATTTCCTCCGGCGCGGCGGTGGCTGCCGCCCTCGAAGTCGGCTCCCGCCCCGAGATGGCGGGCAAGACAGTGGTGGTGATCATCCCGTCGTTTGCGGAACGGTACCTTTCCACCGCGCTGTTCGAAGGGCTGTAAGAGAGACTACGGAACGCGGGAGCGCCATGCACTCGTCGTTCACTGCTCGCCGTTCATCGCCTTTAGCAGGTCCGGACGGTCTGTACAGATCGCGTCGATGCCGAGTTCAGCGAGCCGGCGCATCGCGGCGACATTGTTGACCGTCCACGCGCCGATCCGCAGGCCGCTGGCGCGCGCCTGCGCGATCGTTTCCGCGTTGATGTCGACCCACATCGGAAACCAGCCATCCGCCCCCGCCGATTTCGCCGCCGCAATGAGCGAGCCGCCGTGCCGGACAGCGTCGTAGCCGGCAGCCCAGGGCGAAACGCCTTCGCGCGCCCATGTCCTTAGCACTTGGAGGACGGGTTGCGGCGGCGGATCGTGTCCCGCAGGCGGCGTATCATCTGCGAACCAACTCGCTGGCATCGTCGAAAACCAGCATTGGGCCTGCGGCGCCATGCGCTTAACGTGTATTAGCACCGGCCAATCGAACCCCACGAAAACGCAACGTGCGAGAAATCCGTGCTCTTCGACCTCTTCTATCGTACGCGCGGCAAGTTGTTCGGGCGAAGCCGACTCCGCGCGATCGATGAACGAAGTCTTCAACTCGACGAACAGGCGAAACGGGCTCCGCGAGGTCTTAGCCACGGCGATGACTTCGCTCAGCAGCGGAATGCACTCGTCGTCCCGCCAGAGCACATCCGCGTGCTGCCGGGCGTACTCGCTTCCAGGATCGGCGCGGCCCACATCCAGCATGCGCAGTTCTCTGAACGATAGATCCCTGAATCGCGGCGCCGCCGCAGACAGCCAACGCTTGTCGCCATCCCGGCACAATTCGGGCTTGAGGTGCAAATCGTGGAAGACCATCACCTCGCCGTCGCGTGAAAGCTGAACGTCCAGCTCCGCGCCGTCGCAGCCGAGATTCACCGCGTGCGCGAAGGCGCAGAGTGTGTTCTCCGGCCGCACCGACGCGCCACCGCGATGGGCAATGATCCAACTCCTCATGCTTCGATCTTACGGCGCAACGGAACGCACCTCAAAAAGGTGAGCAATTCCGCCTGCGTTCGCGAGCGTTTCGCGTCACGAATCATTCCGCGGACCAGGCGCCGAGTCGAAATAGAAGACGCCCACCATCAGCCAAATGTGCGAGCGGTCGGGAGAGCGGATAGGCAGCAGCACAACCTCCATGTGGAGCCGTTCTATCCGGCCGGCGAACAGACGTGAATCGAGGATCAGAGGCTGCCCACTCTCGATCACACGCCGCGTCCGGTACATGTGATCTTTGAAGTCCGCGGAGCGGAACAACTCCGACATCAGCCTGCCCCGGATGTCGCCAGGAAGGCGCCGGTTCACCGCTTCGCCCGCGAGACGCACTCTTAGGTCGGTGGTGTCAATCACCGGTTCCCAAACCGAAATGCGACTGAGCAGATCGGCGATCTGACGCGAGGGCACATCCCGGCTCATGACGATCCCGTCACTGGGGCGCGCGTTCCAAAACGCAATCAACTTCTGGGAATCTCGATGTCTTGGGGTCGAAATCTGTTCATAGACGTCGCGCAGGTCCAGATTCCCGTATCCCTCCAGACTGATATTGCCGTTTTTCAAGGTCCGGCTCCTCGGTCGTGCCGCGCCTTCTGCACTGTCCGATGACCTGCGATTCTCGATCCGTCCCCATTAGGCAGGAGTTAAGTTCATGATTCACATTTTAGGGAAGTCGATTGTGTACCGAGCGAGAAACTGCTGTTGCCGCAATGCACTGCTTGAATTTCATCTATTTCGTCGTGTTGACTCCCGGGGGTCGCCAGCG
>DATKOE010000090.1:0-13656 GCA_035524815.1 Rhizomicrobium sp. | reverse complement strand
ACCGGCCAACGCGCACCTCAAGCGGCTTGCCGCATTCCGGGCAGACCTTGTTTTCGTTCGCGGCCTCAAGCGGCATCACGCGCCCCTTCCGGCTCAATTTGCATTGCGAGGAAGCGGGACACCGTGTCTCCCGAAAGGCGCGGTTGCCGGTCCCCGCGCTCCCAATGGGAGACGCTGCCCTCGTCCACACCGAGGAGCTTGGCGGTCGCCTTGATGGACAGCCCGAGCCGCAGCCGCTGGCGCGTGATCCGCTCCGCCAGGGTCGTCGGCACGGGGAGGGGGTCATATCCAAGGAAGCCGTAGATGGCCGGGAAATAGCGCGCTTCGGGCTGTACGCGGTCCTTTTCCCAGAGGAGGAGGGTATCGGCCGTTATCGCCAACCAGAAGGAAACCTGGGTTTGAGTCAGACCGAGGGTCAGACGCCGCCTAAGCAGATGTTCACCAAGGGTTTTCGGGCTTTCCGTATATGGCTTGGGACGGGGGTGTTTGAGGGATACCGGAACGTGAGGATGCAGGAAGGCAACGCGGCGACACGGGTTCATCGCCGCCACCAGCTGGAAGCGCGCGGGAAAACGCACATGCGCATTGGCGCGCGCCACGATCGCCTCGCCCGTTTCGATGGGCTGGCGAAGCGAATCGAGGACTGCGCGCTGGAACTCCGGCAATTCGTCCAGGAACAGGACGCCCAGATGGGCGAGCGACACTTCGCCCGGCTTCACCTTCAGCCCGCCGCCGACCAGCGCCGCCATCGAAGCGGAGTGGTGGGGATTGCGAAACGGCCGCCGCCGCGAAATGGTTCCGTCCGGCAGCTCTCCGGCCAGCGACTGCACCATCGAGATTTCGAGCGCCTCGCGCGCGTCGAGCGGCGGCAACAGGGCCGGCAGACGCTGCGCCAGCATCGACTTGCCGGCGCCGGGCGGGCCGATCATCAGCATGTTGTGGCCGCCCGCCGCCGCGATTTCGAGCGCGCGCTTGGCCGTTTCCTGGCCCTTCACGTCCTTGAGGTCGGGGATCGAGACGACGTCGTCGGCAAGTCGCGCCGACGGACGGTTCAGCACCTGCACGCCGCGCATGTGGTTGACGAGCCCGATCAGCGACGGCGTGGCGATGATCTCGACGTCGCCGGCCCACGCCGCCTCCGATCCGCACGCCGCGGGGCAGATGAGCCCGCGGTGCTGTTCGGAGGCGGCCAGCGCCGCCGGCAGCACGCCCGCCACGCCAATCACCTGCGCGTCCAGCGACAGCTCGCCCAGCGCCACATAACGCTCCATCTCGCTCGCCGGCAGAACGCCCATCGCCGCCAGAAGTCCCAGCGCGATGGGAAGGTCGTAGTGGCTGCCTTCCTTGGGCAGGTCTGCGGGGGCCAGATTGACCGTCACGCGCTTCCACGGCATCGAAAGCCCGATGGCCGAAAGCGCCACGCGCACGCGCTCCTTGGACTCGCCCACGGCTTTGTCGGCCAGTCCTACCAGCGTGAATTGTCCCCCGCCGGATTCGGCCACGTGCACCTGCACGTCGACTTCGCGCGCTTCGATGCCCTGGAAGGCCACGGTGTAGATGTGTGCGACGGTCATGCGAGAGGCAGAATCGTTCCTGCGGCCGCGCCCGCCAGAAGCATGCGCGCCAAATAGCCCAGACAATGTGCGACGGTGATTTTCGTATCGATCTTCACGAACAGCCCCTGGACGATCAGGATCACGAACGGACCCGCCAGCCAGGCAACGAGCGCCACGCCCATGCCGCTCCAAAGCGTTCCCGCGCCCGCGACCGCGCAAAGCGCCGCCACGCCCGCGCTCATCACCACGCCGAGCGCGATCGACCACAGGATGGCGGCGCGCGCGTTTCCTTCGCGCACGCCCGGCCGCCAGATTTCGGGATAGGCGTTGTAGGCGTCATGGAAGAGCAGTCCCATGAACAGCCAGTCGGTGATGCTGCCCGCAATCCCTGCTATGGCGACCGCGGCGATGACGGTCCACATGCGCTTCCCCCGCTTCTTGGCGGACAATCTATCGCGGATCGGACGATCTTGCACCTGGACGCGGCTGCTCCTACCGTCCTGGACGGCCATGAAACGTGCACTCCTGCTCGCGGTCCTGCTGGCGCCGGCGCATGCCGGCGACGTGTTCACCGACGGCGCAGCCGGCGCCAAGGTGCACGAGGCTTCAGGCTTCGTCTGTCCGGGCAAGATCGGCGAATTCGAGCGCGACGCCGTGGGTCAGCGCGATCCCGAGGCGCACGAGGACTATTGCGCCTATTCTGCGCTCGACGGCGTCTACGCCGGCGTGACGCTGCGGCCGCTGCCGAAGAACTACGACCCCAGGGAGGTGCTCGCCGCCGACTTCGCGGTGCTGGACGGCACCGGCGGCAAGCTGCTGGCGGAGTGGGTCCAGTGGCTCGGCCCGAAGACTTCGCAGGTTTCGGCCTACCTGCGCAGCTACGAAACGGCGCGGCTCGAGTCGATTCACTACCGCACGGTCTTCGCCAGCGCCGCGGTGGGAGGCTGGGCGGTACAGGTGACGGTCGAATACGCCGACCCGCGCGACCGCGAGCTGGAACAGGCCTTCTTGAACGCCGTGTACGACTCGGCGATCGCGAAGATCGCTGATCCGCCGGCAAGTCCGGATGTTCGGCGCAACGACGTGAAGAAGGCCGGGCTCACGAGCCTCGATCAGCACAAGCAGTAGCTTTTTTCGTGCGCCCTATTCCGGCGCCAAATGGTTGCGAATCCACGCCGCGAGGTCTTCCTCGCTCATTTCTCCCGAAGTGATGGACAGGACGGCAAGCACGCATGCGGCATCGTCGGCAGTCAGTTCGAATCCGTTGAGGACGAGGAATGATTCCAGTGCGGTCAGCGCGATACGCTTGTTGCCGTCGACGAACGGGTGGTTCTTCGCAAGTCCGAACGCATAGGAAGCTGCAAGAGCGGCGGCATCGGGATCACCGTATGCGGTAAGATTCCGGGGTCGCGCCAAAGCGGACTGAAGAAGATTGTCGTCGCGAATTCCCTGCGCTCCGCCGTGCTCGGCCAGCTGCTCGTCGAGGGCGGCCAGCAGAACCTGCGGGCTCAGCCAAATCCACTTCATTTGGCGAGTTCGCGTAGCGCGTTCCGCCGCTTCTTCATAACCGCGCGAACCGCTTCCAGTTGTTTGGCGGTTTCGGGGTCATAGGGCGTCAGCCGGACGCCGTCGGGCGATTCCGTCAGGATCAGCATGTCGCCCTTTTCGACCTTGAGGGCGGCAAGCGCCTCTTTCGGCAACGTAATACCAAGGGAATTGCCGATCTGAATGATCTTCAGCTGCGCGTTCATGTTCATACACCCGTTATAACAGAATGTTATAACGAATGTGCGAACGAAGCAACCTCTATTCCGGCGCCAGCGTCACGTGGATGCCGTCGAGTTCCTCGGAACAGACGAGCTGGCAGGAAAGCCGGGAGTTCGGCTGCACCGCCAGCGCCATGTCCAGCATGTCGACTTCGCCGTCGGAGGGCGCCTTCAGCTTCTCGTACCAACCGTCCTCGATGTAGACGTGGCAGGTGGCGCAGGCGCACGCGCCGCCGCACTCGGCGGTGATGGGCAGGCCCGCGTCGCGCAGCATCTCCATGATGGTCCAGCCCTCGCGGCCTTCGATCACGGTTTCCTTGCCGTCGCGGTCCTTGGCGTAGATCTTCATGGTTCGATCTTCCCTCATTCTGAGAAGGCGCGAAGCGCCGTCTAGAAGGGCCGTTATGCCACGCCCAGCTTCTTCTGCAGGCTGGAGGAGGATGTCGTGTACTGGAAGCGCAGCTTGTCGTTGGGCCGGCATATATGGAATGCGGCCTGCGCCATCAAGGCCGCTTCGTGGAAGCCGGACAGGATCAGCTTCAGCTTGCCCGGATAGGTGATGATGTCGCCGATGCCGAAGATGCCGGGCGTTTCGCTCTGGAACGTGGCCGTGCTCACGGCAATCAGGTTTTCCGTGAGGTTGATGCCGAATTCGGCGATGGGGCCCAGCTTGATGGTCAGCCCGAAGAAAGGCAGGAACGCTTCCGTCTCGATCTGCCATTCCTTCTTGTCGGGGCTCATCAGCGTGACGCCGGAAAGCTGGCCCTTGGCGCCGTGCAGCGCTTTGACGCTGGCGACGTGGAAGGCGATTCTGCCTTCGGCGGCCAGTTCGCGCATCTGGTTGACGCTGTGTTGCTGGGCGCGGAAGCCGTCGCGGTGATGCACCAGCGTCAGCGACTTGGCGATGGGGGCAAGGTTCAAGGTCCAGTCCAGCGCCGAATCGCCGCCGCCCGCGATCAGGATGTGCTTGCCGCGGAACGCCTCCATCTTGCGCACCGAATAGTGCACGCTCGTGCCTTCGTAGGCCTCGATGCCGGGAATCGGCGGTCGCTTCGGCACGAAGCTGCCGGCGCCTGCCGCGATCACCACCACCGGGGCCACGATCTCGGTGCCCGCATCCGTTACCAGCTTCCACTTGCCGTCGGGTAGTTTCGTCAGCCCGCTTGCCATCTCGCCGAAATGGAACGCCGGTTCGAACGGCTTGATCTGCTCCATCAGGCGGTCGACCAATTCCTGGCCGGTGACGATGGGAAGCCCGGGAATGTCGTAGATCGGCTTCTCGGGATAAAGCTCGGTGCACTGGCCGCCCGGGCGGTCCAGGATGTCGACCAGATGGCATTTGAGATCGAGCAGTCCCAGCTCGAACACGGCGAACAGGCCGATCGGGCCCGCGCCCACGATGGCGACATCGGTTTGGATGGGTTCACGCATCAATTTACAATCACACCTTGTTGTTCGCGAGAAAGTTCAGTACATGTATGTGGAAAGCAGCTTTCCAACAAGCCGGCCGGATGGCGCCAAGCCCGCCGGCCGCATCCGCGGTGTTGCTCATGATCACCCAGGGTTCGAAAATCAGACAGGCCTGCCAATGCGTTAGCATGGAAGACCTGCGCGCTGAGATCGACCGGATCGACCGCTCGCTGGTGAGGCTCCTTTCCGAGCGCCAGCGCTATATCGAACGCGCGGCCGAAATCAAATCCCAACCCAGCGACATACGCGACGAGTCGCGGATCAGGGACGTGCTGGACAAGGTGACGGCGGAGGCGGAACGCGCGGGGCTCAGCCCGGACCTGGCGCGCGCGGTCTGGACGGTGCTGGTCGAGCGCTCGATAGCGTTGGAGTTCGAAGCCTTCGAGGCTCAGCGGCTGAGATAGCCGCTGATGAACGACCGTACCGCCGCGGCGCGGGTTTTCAGCGTCTCGATGGCCAGAGAAGCGTTGGGCGGGTCGCGCACGGGATCGATCGGTTCGGCCGCTGCGGCGGCATCCGCCAGCGTGAAGGCGCCCACGCCGCGCGCCGCGCCTTTCAGCGTGTGCGTCACTTCCTTCCAGGATTTCGCGTCGCGCGCTTCGAGGACCGCACGCAGCTTTTCCACCAGTTCGCCCGTCTGGGTGTCGAAGAGTTGAAGCACTTCCGCATTGAGCGCCTCGTCGCCGCCGGTGTAACGGGACAGGTGCTCGATATCGACGATGGCGTGGCTGGACATGCGCGTGGCCCACTTGTTGGCTTTTTCATCATGACCCAGTCCCCTCAACACTCCGTTAACGATGCCGCATGGGCGCGGCGGATCGAGCCGGTGTCCGAGGCCACCTGGCCTGCAAGGCAGACAGTCCAGCTTGAGGGCTGGCAGCTGCGTTTTTCGGGCGGCCACAGCCATCGCTGCAATTCCGTGGCGGCCTTCGAGTTTTCGGGCAACGACGTCGCCGGCGCGATCGACCGGGCCGAGGCGCAGTACCGCAGCCGCGGCCTCAAGCCGATGTTCCAGGTGACGGCCGCCGTGAAGCCCGCAAACCTTGCCGAGGTCTTAACGCGGCGCGGTTATCGCCCGATCACGCCCAGCTTGGTCTGCTTTGCCGGGACGGCTGCGGTCCGCGGGTGCTGCGGCGATATCGGGACCGGCCGGCTCCGCTTCGACGCCAACGCCGATTTCGACGCGCTGGTGGTCGAGGGATTGCATTCCCGCGACGACGGCCGCGAGCGGCTGGAGACCTTGTCGCGGATCCGCCTGCCGCTGATGCGCGCGACGGTGTTTGTCGACGATAAAAGGGTTTCCTGCGGCATGGCGGCTGCCGCTGACGGGCTCGCCGGCATCAATCTGATGCGCACGCATCCCGATTTTCGCCGCCGCGGACTGGCGCGCCGCGTGCTGGGCGCCATCGCCGGCTGGGGCCTCGCGCAGCGGATCGAAACGCTGTTCCTGACGGTCGAAGAGGCCAACGCCCCGGCCCGCGCGCTCTACCGGAGCGCGGGATTCGAGGTCGCGTACGATTATTTGTATTACGTACGGGATTAGGTCCGCCCGCGTCGCATCCGATGACGGCGCGCCCGTTCCTCCAAGCGGTTCTCAGCCCCCCACCACCGCATGCCAGGCCGAGCCCGGATTGCCGGGCGTTCCCTTCGCCAGAACCGTCAGCCCGCTCATCGTCCACACCATAAGCTGGCCGCTCGCGTTCTGGAACAGGATGTCGTCCTTGCCGTCGCCGTTGTAGTCGTCAGCCCCGATCGCCTTCCACGACGAACCCGGATTGCCCACGACGCGGGACTTCAGCACCGTCGATCCGTTCATCTCCCAGATCATGGTCTGGCCGCTCGCGTTCTGGAACAGGATGTCGTCCTTGCCGTCGCCGTTGAAATCGCCTGTGCCGATCGGGGTCCAGGCGAGGCCCGGATTGGTGCTCACCGTGCTTTTCGACGACACGCTGGTTCCGTTCAACGACCAGATTTGGACGGCGCCGGTGTCCGTGTTTTGCAGCAGGACGTCGGAATGGCCGTCGCCGTCGAAGTCTCCGGCGCCGATCGCGCTCCAGTTCTTGCCCGGATTGCCGACGTTGTCGCCGGCGAGCTTGGTGGCGCCGTTCATCAGCCACACCATGATGCTGTGGTCCGTGTTCTGGAACACCAGGTCGGCCTTGCCGTCCGCGTTGAAGTCGCCGGCGCCGATGGCGTGCCAGCCCGATCCGGGATTGGCGTTCACCGCAACTCCGCTCGTCAGTTGAAAGCCGTTCAGCGTCCAGATCTGCACCTGGCCGTAGGTGTATTGCAGCGCGACGTCCGTCTTGCCGTCGCCGTTGAAATCGGCCGCCGCGATCACCTTCCAGCCCGAGCCCGGGTTGCGAAGGGTTCCGCTGCCGAGTCCCGCCGTCCCGTCCATCGTCCATGCGATGACCTGGCCATTCTTGTTCTGGAGCAGAACGTCGGCATCGCCGTCGGAGTTGAAATCGGCAGACAGCGGCCTGGGGATCACGGTCCGGGATACCGGGGCTGAAGCCGACGTCGGATCCGGATTTGGCGTGGTCGGATCGATCACCGTGCCCTTGCCGGTGATCAGCGTGGTCTGCAGTCCGGAGATCGTGTTGTCGGCGACCGTGAAATCGGCATAGCCGGTCTGGTTGTGGGCGAAGACGACGCCGGATTTGTCGTCGTTCACGAAGGTGTTGTCGGCGATGAGGACGGGACCGGGGGGATTGGTCGCGCCTTCCTCGCCGACGGTGATGGCGTAGGACGAGTTGGCGGAGTTCGGACCTTTCTCGAGCGTGTTGCCGGTGATCGTCGCGGCGCCGCCGTTGGGAATGTCGATGAGATAGCTCGAGGTGCCGGTCGGCCCGTCGGTGATGCTGTTGTTCTCGATGATCGTGTTCTTGGCCCGCGACTTGATGTCGTGGCCTTGCTGCGTGTTGGTGAAAGTCGAATTTTCGACGTCGAGCAGCGCCGCCGCGCCGCAGTAGATCGCATGCGCGGCGCCCATCGAGCCGCCTGCGTCCGAACCGTTTCCGTCGAAGGTGCAGTTCTTGACGGTTATCGTGCTTTTCCCGTTGGGGTTAGTAAGAATGCCGTCCTGGTTGTCGATGAAGGTCGAATTGAGGACCGTGAGATTGGTGCCCTCGAAGCGGATGCCTGCGCCGTTGCCGTCGCTCGACTGCGCGCCCTCGAAGGTGACGTTCTCGACCGTCACGTTGCTTCCGTCGAGGACGAGCAGGCCCTTGTCCTGCGTCGTCCCGCCGGTGATGACGACGCCGGGCCCCATGCCTTCTATCGTGATGTTCGAGTTATAGAACAATGCGCCGCTGTAGGTACCGGGGACGAGCTCGATGACGTCGCCCTTTTTCACGTGCGGCGCCGCAAGATAGAGACTGCTGTATTGTTGGCCTTTGCCGACGGTGATGACCGACATTTGACACCCTCTTGTTATCGTTGTCGCCCGCGGCCCGCCGGGATTCCGGCGACGGTGGATCGGGAACCCTCGGCAGCGCCATTCGAGCTTGCGCGGAGAATCTGGATGCCGCCGCTGAAGACAGGATTAACCGGAACGATTCAATTGAATGCGATGTGCCGCGGACTCGTGGGCGTTCTTGACGAGGTGACAACGCGCCACGCACGTGCCCTGCACGTCCCCGCGATGTGATCGGCAGCCACTGATCCGGATCGTGATGGAGCGCGCCACGTCATCCGCGGAAACGGAACGGATCGTTCGGCGCGACTCGTGCGCCGGCGGACGCGTCAGCCCGGCCGCCAGCCGTTCGGGAACGGCGAGACGCTGAACATCCAGTTGTGGAAGCAGAGAAACGCGGCGTACAGCACCACTGCAAGGCTGAAGCGCCAGTCGAAATACTCCCTGGCCGCGAAGCGGTTGCGTCCCGCTGCGATCGCCGCGAATGGCACGATCGATGTCTGGGCGGAAATCGTCTTCCACTCCTCGGGCCGCTTGCGCCTCACCTTGCCGTCGATGGCGCGCGTGCCGGCCTCGGCGACGGTCAGGAATGTCGCGAAGAAAATCACCGACGCCAGCGTGCCCGACGCGATCAGATGAAAGGCCGACCAGATCATCACGCCGCAGAGGAAGGGATGGCGGGTGATCCGCAGCACGCCGTCGATCCCGGCGCCGCCTTGTCCGGCCGAAGTCGGATTGGTCCGCGTCACGCCGGGAACGACGAGGATGAATGCGAGGAAGACTAAGATGATGCCGCAATCGCGCAATCCCTGCCCCGCATCGAACAGCACGCGGTTATCGGCGCTTGCATCGGCGCGATTGAAGGCAATGCACATCCACACGATGGCGGCCAGCGAGGCGAGCGCGAACAGCCCCGTATACGGACCTTCGCCGGTTCGTGCGACGATGGCATCGCGAACGCGGGTCCCGGATACCAGAAGGTGGATCGCCAGGAATGTCAGGCAAGCGGCAACCAGATTCGCCATGTGTCCGTCCTCGTACCGTTAGAGGCTGACCCGCATGATGTGGGCGTGGCGGCTCAATGCCAAACCGTCGCTGCGGCCCGCAAGGTAGCGCGCGCTCAATGTCGCGTGATTGAAATCTTCGCCGTGTACATGGAGGCGTCCAAGTTCGTTCTGGAGCTCCTGCGGACCCAGGAATGTCCGCAGGGGTTCTCCCGCCGCGGCCACGCGGACCGCAAAGGCGGCGGCGAGGCGCCTTTCCTCCTCGCTCAATTCTTCCCTAGGTGCCGGGTAATCGAAGATCACGTGCGAGCCCTTGGCCAGCATCTGCGCCAAGGTCGTCAGCGTCCCGAACACCGTCTGTTTCTCCAGATAGGGAACGACGCCCAGCCACGCGACCACGGCGGGTTTGTCCGAATCGAAACCGGCGCGCACCATGCCGTCGGCGAAGTTCTCGCGCTCGAAATCGACCGGCACGAAGGCGAGTCCCGGCGGAACGGCGATGCCGGCCTCGCGAAGGCGCTGCCGCTTCCAGCTTTGCGTCGCCGGATGATCGACCTCGAATGCGGCGATGCCGGGCCGGCGGCACCCGAACGTGTCGAGGCCGGCACCCAGGGCCACGTATTGGCTGACGCCCGAATCACCCACCGTGTCCTCGGTCAAGCGGCTGCGTATGACGACCAACGCCCGAAGCGCGGAAAAGCGCGGATCGAGCCAGCGGCTGCGGCCTTCCCGTAATTCCGCCGCGGCCTCGGCGCCCACGATCTTCAGGGCGAGCGGGTCCTCGACCACCAGCGGATGGTCGCAAAGCTGGTGCGCGGCGCGGTGCATGGCCGCGCCTTGGGCGGTTCGGCTGGCGCTGCCGGCGATCATGGGGCCTCCGGCGCGGCGCGTCGGCGGTGCAAAACCCCTGGCTTGCCCTCGCGCGCCTGCCGACGGCATGGTTAAACTCGCGCCGCGGAAAGTGCGAGAACCTTGATGGTCACCTCCCCGAACCAGCCCACGCTGCTGCAGCCCGGCGAAGCGCCCGCGCCCGAGCGGGACGAGCCGCGCCTTCGTCCGAGACAGGATCTGTCCTCGCGGTTGGGGGTGTTCGCCTCGATGATCCTGGCGGCCTTCTGGGTCGGGGCAGCGGGTGCGTATATGTGGGGAATGCTGGGCGCCAAGGGCTTGGCAACGCTCGATCTTCAGGAAGCCGCGATCAGTCTGGCGTTGACGCTCGTGCCGCCCATCTGGTTCGTCCTGGTGGCTTGGGCGCTGGCCCGCGGGCAGGCGATGTCGTCCTCCGCCAACGCGCTGGTGGAAGCCACCGACCGGCTGTTCTCCGCCGACGAAACCGCCTCGCGCACCGCCGCGCGCCTGGGCCGCGCCGTGCGCCGCGAGCTCGACGCGCTCAACGCCGGACTGGACGGCGCTTTCACGCGCCTGCGCGCGCTCGAAAGCGTGCTCGAGAGTCAGATTGCGTCGCTGGACGAAGCCGGTGCGCGCGTCGATGTGCGCGGAGAAGCCTTGACGGCGCGCATGACGGCGGAACGCGAGCGCATCGAGGCCGTCGCCGCCTCGCTCGCCGATACGGCCACGCGGGCGGGCGAAACCGTGGCGGGTCGCGCCGCCCAGTTGAAGTCGATGATGGAAGCGGCCGAGGGCAACCTGAAAACCGCCGGCCAGTCGCTCGATGCGCAGGCGTCGAATTTCCGTCAGTCGGCCAGCTCGGCGGCCGACGCGCCGCACGCCGCCGCGGTCGAACTCGACAAGCAGGCCAAGCGCATCGAATCGGTGGCCGATGCCGCGCTGGCACGCGCCGAATTCGTGCTCGGACGCCAGGAGCGCCATCGCACCGCGATGAACGAGCTGATGCAGCGGCTCAAGGACGACAGCGCCAATTTCGAGAACGCGCTCTCGGCACAGCGCGCCAGCATGGAGCAGGCGATCGCCGCGCTCGGCGCGGAGGCGCACCGCTTCGAGAACACCACCGGCGACGCGGAACGCCAGTTCGAGCTGATGATGGCGAACGCCCAGGCGCGCACGTCGCAGCTGGCGCAGAACTTCGCCAAGGAGGGCGAACGCCTGCGCGAGATCGGCGAGATGGCGGGCACCACCATCGAGCATCTGATCGCGGCGCTGCAGGAAGCCGGCATCGGCGCCCAGCAGCTGATCGGCGAAACCGCCACCCAGGCCAAGAACGACGCCAAGGACCTCGTGGGCGAGGCGATGGCGGAATGCGAAAAGCTGCTGCGGGCCTCGGGCGAGCTCTCGGAGCAGGCCGGCGAAATCCGCACCTCGCTGTCGAAGGCGGTGGAGGACGTCGAACGCCATCTCGTCACCCTTCCCGGCATCGCCCAGCAGGAAGCAAGCCGCGTACGTCAGATGGTGACGACCGAGACCGAGCAGATTCTCGACCTGTCCGCCCGCACGCTTTCCACCATCCACGCCCGCACCGCGCCGCGCCCCGCCGCGCACGACCGCGCGGAAGAACCGCCGGAGGCGGAGGAGGGACTGCGCGGACTGGCCCGCCGGCTGACGCAGAAAAACCGGAAAAAAACCGAGGAAGTCCAGGCCAAGAGCTGGCAGATGTCGACCCTGCTCGCCGCCGCCGACACCGGCGATTCCGGCAAGGACCTGCGCCCGGCAGCCGCAGCCGCGCTCGGCGCATTGCAGGCCGCGCTCAGCGATCTCGCCATCGATCTCGACGGCATCGCCTCCGATGCCAGCCCGCATGAAGACGAATGGCGGCGCTATCTGGCGGGCGACCGCGCCGTGTTCGCGCGCCGGCTGGCAGGCGCCATCGACGAGCGCACGGTCGATCGTATCACTGCGCTTTATCGCGACGATGAACGCTTCCATGCCGCCGCCGAGGCCTATCTCAGCGAATTCGAAGCCTTGCTGGCGCGGGCGCGGGAAGGCGATGGCGGCGGGCTTCTGGCCTCGTCCATCCTTTCGGCGGATACCGGCAAGATTTATCTCGCCATCGCGTACGCGCTCGGACGGCTCTAAGTTTCTCACCATGGCCGGGATCGATCCGGCCATCCATCTCCAAAGCAAGAAGTGATCTGGATGGGCGGGTCAGGCCCGCCCATGGTGACTAAAGAGAATTTCAGCTTCGCCGAAGCCGCGCGGCATAGAAGCCATCCATCCCACCCGATTCCGGCAAGTGACAGGGCAGGGTGCGAAGATCGCCTTCGGGCGTGATCCATTCGCCGTGACCAAACACCTCGTCGGCGGTGACCGGCGCGCGGGCGAACTCCGGGTGCGCCGCCAGGAACGCCGCGATCTGCTCCTCGCCTTCCTCGCGCTCAAGCGAGCAGACGGCGAAAACCAACATCCCGCCTGGTTCGACCATTGTGGCGGCGCTTTCCAGCAAATCATAGGCAAGCGCGGTCTGCGCCGTGACATCGCCCGCGCCCTTGATCCAGGGCAAATCGGGATGACGGCGGATGGTGCCGGTGGCGGTGCAGGGCGCGTCCAGCAGCACCAGCGGGGCGGTGCTGGAGAAATCGCGGGCATCGTTTTCGATCACATCGGCTTTCAAATGCGTGCGCGCCAGATTTTCGCGGATGCGCGCGGCGCGCGCCGGATCGAGCTCGACAGCTGTTACGTCCGCGCCACGGGAAGCGAGTTGCAGAGTCTTACCCCCCGGCGCGGCGCAAAGATCGATCACGCGCTTGCCCGCCACATCGCCCAGCAACAGGACGGGCAAGGTGGCGGCCACGTCCTGCACCCACCAGTCGCCTGCGGCAAAACCCGGCATCTCTTCGACCCGGCCGTCGACGCCAACCCGCCGGGAAGGACCGATCGAGGGCGTGCTTTCCGGGTGGACCGCGCCAGCCATTTTCAAGGTGATGTCCAGCCGCGCTTCCTGGCCGTGCGCAAGCGCAATGGCGCGGGCTGTCTCTTCGCCATATTGCGCGCACCAGCGTGTCCACAGCCAATCCGGCGTGTTCAGCCGCGCGCTATCAAGTCCCGCGCGCACGCTTTCGCCCTCGCGCGCGACACGCCGCAAGACGGCGTTGATCAAGGATTTGAAATGCACCGCCTTGCCATCGGCCTGGGCCAGGCGGTTAGCGGCATCCACGGCGGCGTGCGGCGGCACTTTCAGGATCAGAAGCTCGCAAGCGCCCAGAAGAAGAATCTCGGTCGCCGGCCCGGCTTTATGCGGCTGCAGCGGCTTGGCCACGAATTTCTGGATTACGGCATCCAGTTCGCCAAAATGGCGCAGCGTCTGACTCGCCAGCGCCCGGGCGAAGCCCGCGTCACGGGAGGAAAGCGATTTCAGTGCGTCCAACACGCTGTCCAGCGGCCGGTGCTGGCGCAGCACAGCAGAGACAATGGAAAGCGCCGCCTTGCGCGCCGCAAGACCTGCGCCTTCGCTCATTCTATCCCCAAGGGCCGGCCTGGCGCTCCGGCACGCCCGCCATGGCGCGCAGGCGCGCGATGCGCTCTTCCGT
>DATKOE010000089.1:0-2184 GCA_035524815.1 Rhizomicrobium sp. | reverse complement strand
GGATGCCCATGGCGCAGAACAGCCCGGCGGCAAGATCGGCGACGGGAATGCCGACCCGCATCGGCCCTTCGCCCGGAGCGCCTGTGATCGACATCAGCCCGCCCATTCCCTGCGCGATCTGATCGAAGCCCGGGCGCTTGTCATAAGGGCCATCCTGGCCGAAGCCGGAGATGCTGCCATAGACGATGCGTGGATTGACCTTGCGCACGCTCTCATAGTCGACGCCGAGCTTTGTCTTCACGTCGGGCCGGTAGTTCTCGACCACCACGTCGGCCTTGGCGGCGAGCCGCATGAACACCTCGACGCCTTTCGGGTCTTTCAGGTTCAGCGTCATCGCGCGCTTGTTGCGATGCAGGTTCTGGAAATCGGCGCCGTGCCTGGGGCCGCCCAGGGACTCGCCGGGCGCGTCTTCAAGCAGCGCATCGATCTTGATCACGTTGGCGCCCCAGTCCGCCAGCTGCCGCACGCAGGTCGGACCGGCCCGCACCCGCGTCAGGTCAAGCACGGTGAAGCGGGACAGGGCTTGCGAGGCGTGCGGGATCGGCATTGCCAGGGGAACTCCGGGGACGTGGGTAGGGACGGTATAGGGGAGGGCGTTACTATCGGCAATTCCGCCGGCGGGCGCCAGCGCCGGCACGGCAGTGCTGCTTTGCAAGAGCCTGCGCATCGATGTGCCCTCGCCCCACAAGGGGCAAGGGCACAATGACGAGCAGCGTCGTTCTTTCGCGCTGCTACCGCTCGTCGGCGATCACCTTGCCGTCGTTCGGCAGCGAACCGCTGCCTACCAGTTCGACCACGCCACCAAGCTTTGTCACTGCGCGCAGCGTGGCGGCGAGTTCGTCCCGCAGGTTTCCGTCCGGTGCGGCGCATTCCGCTCTCAGCGTCATCACATCTGTTTCGTTCGCGCGGGTGACGACTAGGCGGAGGCGGCCGAGGACCGGGTGGCGTTTGGCGATCTCGGCGACCTGCTCGGGGCGCACGAACATGCCCTTGACCTTGGTGGTCTGGTCGGCGCGGCCCATCCAGCCCTTGATGCGCATATTGGTGCGCCCGCACGGGCTAGTGCCGGGAAGGGTAGCGGTGAGGTCGCCGAGCGCAAGGCGGATCCAGGGATGCGCGGCATCGAGCGAGGTGACGACGATCTCGCCGACATCGCCTGCTGCCACCGGCTCGCCGGTGCCCGGCTTGACGATCTCGACAATGATATCCTCGTTGACCACCATGCCATCGCGTGCCGCGGTTTCGAACGCGACCAGGCCGAGATCGGCGGTGCCGAAAGCCTGGTAGGCCTCGATGCCGTGGGACTTGATCTCCTTCTGCAGCGACGGCGGGAACGCCGCGCCCGAGACCAGCGCGCGCTTGAGCGAGGACACGTCGCGATCGGCGGTAATCGCAGCGTCGATCAGGATCTTCAGGAAGTCCGGCGTGCCGCTATAGCCGACCGGGCGGTAGGCGTCGATCAGCTCGAACTGCTGCTCGGTATTGCCGGGGCCGGCCGGGATCACGGCGCAGCCGAGCGCGCGCGCCGAGGAATCCATGATGAAGCCGCCGGGCGTGAGATGATAGCTGAAGGTATTGAGCACGATGTCGCCAGGGCGGAAGCCTGCTGCAAACAGTGCCCGCGCGCCGCGCCAGCCATCGGCATGCGCCGCTTCGGGCTCGAAAATCGGCCCGGGCGAGGTGAAGAGACGCGCGAATGAGCCTGGCGATTCCGGCACGAAGCCGCCGAACGGCGGAGCGGCCTTGTGGAGCGCAGGCAGCTCCGATTTGCGCAACACCGGCAATTGCGCAAGCGCCGCGCGGCTGGTGATGGACGCGACGTCCACACCGCGGAAACGCTCGGCATAAGCGGGCGCCTCCATCGCCTTGCGCAGGATGGCGGGCAGGCGGGAGAACAGCTCGGCTTCGCGTTCGGCCGGGTCGCGGGTTTCCTTGGAGTCGTAGTGGTCGGTCATTTTGCTTTGCCCCTCGCACGTCATTCCGGGGCGGTCCGCCAGGACCGAACCCCGGAATCTCGAGGTTCCGGGTTCACGCTTCGCGTGCCCCCGGAACGACAGCGAATATGTTACTCACAGCCATCGCTTGCGGCGCTTGAAGCTTTTCAAATTCTTGAAGCTCTTGCGCTGGTCGCCGGCGCCGCCGAGATAGAATTCCTTGACATCCTCGTTGTCGCGCAATTCGTCC
>DATKOE010000088.1:0-24743 GCA_035524815.1 Rhizomicrobium sp. | reverse complement strand
CCAGGGCCAGCCCCAGGCTGAGGCCCACCATCCCGCCGCCGCCGATGATCACGTCCGCCGTCCGCATGCGCTCTGACTACAGCATCCGCACCGGGGTTTCGCCCCCGTCGAGAGCTGATGCTGACAAAATAGGCAGCATGCCATGGCTGCGCACAATTTGGGCATTAGCTGCACCGAATCCCGCGGAGACTTTCCGGTGCGTCGTATTTTTTCTTTGTATTTCAACATATTACGGACACCCGCAATCTCGGCACGGTTCTTGATGACATCCGCAGAGGCTTAACAGGGGAAGCAGCGATGAAACTCATCATGGCCATCATCAAGCCGTTCAAGCTGGACGAGGTTCGCGAGTCCCTCTCCGCCTTGGGCGTGCAGGGGATGACCGTCACCGAAGTCAAAGGGTACGGGCGCCAGAAGGGCCATACCGAGATCTACCGCGGCGCCGAATACGCCGTGAGCTTCCTGCCCAAGCTGAAGATCGAAGTTGCGGTCAAGGCCGAGATGGCCGCGGCGGTGCTCGAAGCCATCACTTCCAAAGCCAAGACCGGCCAGATCGGCGACGGCAAGATTTTCGTCACGCCGCTCGAAAGCGTGGTCCGCATCCGCACCGGCGAAACCGACAACGACGCACTCTAAGCGAGCAACGACAGGGATCGAAAAAGGGGATCTGAGAAATGAAAGGTTCGAACATGACAAAGCTGGCGCAGAGGGCGCTTGCGGCAATGGGGGCCCTGGGCCTGATGGCGGCGCCGGCGCTGGCCGCCGCCCCGAAGATCGACTCGGGCGACACCGCGTGGATGATCACTTCCAGCGCGCTGGTGCTGATGATGACGATTCCGGGCCTCGCCCTTTTCTACGGCGGCATGGTCCGGCGCAAGAACGTGCTGGCCACCATGGCGCAGAGCTTCGGCGCCACCTGCATCATCACGATTCTGTGGATGATCGTCGGCTACTCGGCCGCCTTCACGACCAATCCCGACGCCGGCGTAAACGCCTTCATCGGCGGCTTCGGCTCGCTGTTCCTGAATTCGATGACGCTCAACTCCGTCAATCCGCTGGCGGCGACGATTCCGGAATCGGTCTACATGTTCTTCCAGATGACGTTCGCCATCATCACCCCGGCGCTGATCGCGGGCTCGCTGGCGGACCGCATGAAGTTCTCCGCCTTCCTCTGGTTCATGGCGCTGTGGCTGTTGTTCGTCTACGTCCCGATCGCGCACTGGGTCTGGGGCGGCGGCTGGCTCGGCACGATGGGCGCGCTCGACTACGCAGGCGGTTCGGTCGTGCATCTGAACGCCGGTACCGCGGGCCTCGTCACCTGCCTGGTCCTGGGCAAGCGCGTCGGCTACGGCACCGACAACATGGCGCCGCATAACCTTGTGCTCTCCGTCATCGGCGCCTCGCTGTTGTGGGTCGGCTGGTTCGGCTTCAACGCCGGTTCGGCCGTGACCGCCAACGTCAACGCCGGCATGGCCGCTGCCGCCACGCAGATCGCCACCGCCGCGGCCGCAATGGGCTGGATGTTCACCGAATGGGCCATCGCCAAGAAGCCTTCCGTTCTCGGCATGATCTCGGGTGCGGTGGCGGGACTGGTCGCGATCACTCCGGCCTCCGGCTTCGTCAACCCCATCGGCGCTCTCGCCATCGGCATCGCCGCCGGCGTGGTCTGCTACTTCTCGTCGGTCTACCTGAAGAAGGCCCTGGGCTACGACGACTCGCTCGACGCCTTCGGCGTGCACGGCGTGGGCGGCGCACTGGGCGCCATGCTGACCGGCGTGTTCGCATCGAGCGCGATCAATTCGGCCGGCAAAGGCTGGATCTTCGACGGCAACTTCGCCCAGATGGGCACCCAGGCCGTAGACGTGATCGCGGTCTTCTTCTACTGCGGCATCGTCAGCTTCGTGATCCTGAAGATCATCGACGCCGTGATCGGCCTGCGGGTTTCCAAGGAAGTGGAAGTCGAAGGCCTCGACCTCAACCTGCACGGCGAAACGGTGCACGGCTGATCCCCCCCGTACCGTCTCCTCCAGAAGACTGGGGCGCTCCTCGGAGCGCCCTTTTTTTCATGACTGGGACTTCGGCGCTTCCTCCGATGGGCTTTCGATGGCGATGCCCTCGGCCTTGAGCTGATCGGCGACGCCTCCCTCGCGGAACAGCCAGCCGATGTCGGAGATCATTACGCTCTTGCCCGGCCTTGCGAGCGCTTCATGCACCGCATTGAGGGTGTCGCTCACGGCGCGGCGGTCGATCTCGCCGAACTTCTTTGCCTGGGCGATGCAGGGCCCGAACAGCCGCGACGAATAATGCGCCTTGATGCCGGCCACGTCGCCGACAGCCCAGGCTTCCGCCGCCGGCACGGCATGGCGATCCAGCGTGTCGTAGTCGTCGAGCGCACTCTCGAAGCAGACCTGCCCCGCCGGACGCGGCAGCTCGAGCATTTCCCGGATTAGCGGATTGGCGCTGTAGTCCGCGATCCGCCGCACCTTGACGTGTTTTGCGCGCGCGATCTTCTCGGCGGCGTTTTCCGGGCCTTCGCCGGTCAGCCTTTTCGCCTGCGTGTATTCGGCGACCAGCTCGAACCCGGCGAGCAACGGGCTGTCGTCTTCATAGTGTTCCGCGTCCTTGCCGATCGCCTCGCGGTCGCGCACGAACCGCGCGCGCAGTTCCGGTGGCAGCGAGGCCTCCAGCTTTTGGTCATCGGGCATCGACAGGGCATCGCGGTGGGTGAGGAGGAACCAGGACATGCCGAGGATGTCGAGAATGCCCGAATGGGCCTGCGGCGGCAGCAGCACGGCGTTCGCCCCTTCGATCGCCTGTTCCAGATGCGTCGTGTTCCAGGCGAGCTTTTCCGGCATCAGGCCGACCGTGCCGAGGATGAAGATCTCCGAATCGCCCTTTTTGATGTGCCAGAGGGCCGGTCCCTGGGCGGCCGCATCGACCACCACGAGCTCGTCCGACCAGTCGGTGACGGGCGGTGCTTCCTGTGCCGCCGCAACACCGCCGAGCGCCATCAGCGACGCCAGCGCGAGAACCATAATCCTCATCGATCTGCCTCCTCCGACCGGGGACGGTGGTAACCGGCGATTGTGGGAAGACCACGACGGCGCGATTACTTTTGCGTGAGGTGCGCGCCGCCGGGCAGGCCTCGTTACCTGAACGGCGACATGCGATAGACTCGCGCGCCGTCGCATCGAGCTTCCCATGATTTTCCCCGGCCGCCTGGAGCAGCTTCCGCCTTCGTCCTTCGCCCAGCTTGCGAGCCTGCTCGATCCGGTGCCGCCCGGACTCGAGCCCATCAACCTCTCCGTCGGCGATCCCCATGGCGCAGTGCCCCCCTTCGTGATGGAGGCCATCGCCCGGCACGCCGGCCGCTTCGGCGAGTATCCCCCGATCAACGGCACCGCCGAATGGCGCGCGGCCGCGGCGGGTTGGATCAAGCGCCGCTTCGGCGCCGAACTCGATCCCGACACGCAGGTGCTGCCCCTGAACGGCACCCGCGAGGGCCTGTTCCTGGCTCCCAAGATCGTCACGCCGGAATCGAAGGCGGGCGGCCGACCGGCGATCCTGCTGCCGAACCCGTTCTATCAATGCTACGCGGCGGCGATCCTGGCCGCGGGCGCCGAGCCGGTCTACGCGCCCGCGCGCGCCGAGTACGGCTTCCTTCCCGACTTCGCCTCCGTGCCGCTCTCGATCCTGGAGCGGACGGTGGCGGTCTATTTCTGCTCGCCCTCCAATCCCGAAGGCGCCTGCGCCCGCGAGGCCTACTGGCAAACACTGTTCGCACTGGCGGACGCCTATGAGTTTACGGTGTTCGCCGACGAGTGTTACGCCGACATTTACCTGGATGAACAACCGCTTGGCGCCCTTTCCGTGCGCCGGCCGCCGTTCGACCGGTTGCTGAGTTTCCATTCTCTGTCGAAGCGGTCCGGCCTGCCCGGTCTGCGTTCCGGCATCGTGGCCGGCGACCCCAAGCTGATCGCGACGTTCCGTGCATTCCGCAATTATGCGGGTCCCCAGGTGCCGCTGCCCCTCATTGCGGCATCCGCAGCCGCCTGGAACGACGAGGAACACGTCCGGTCGAATCGCGCGGCCTATGCCGAGCGTTTTGCCGTGGCGGAGCAGGTGCTGGGCAGCCATCCCGGTTTCCAGCTTCCCAAAGGCGGCTTCTTCCTGTGGCTCGAAGTCGGCGACGGCGCGAAGACCGCACTGCGGCTGTGGCGCGAGGAAGGCGTCCGCGTGCTTCCCGGCGCCTTTATGGGACGTGAAATGTTGCCGGGACAAACCCGCACAAATCCTGGATTTCCGTATGTGCGGGTTGCGCTCGTCAACGATTTATCAACCATTCAGGCAGCACTCGATAGAGTGGCCAAAGTGTTGAGCGAAGAGGCGCCATGAGCGGGGTCCGCACCTCCGGGGTCTATCAGCCTCGCCGGCGAGGCGCGGCCATGGCCGATGCCCTGGCGGACGCGCGCCGGTCGGTGTCGCGCCTGTTCCGGATTCTGCTGATGCGGGGAGCAGGGCTTTTAGTGCTGGTCGCCGCCGCGGCGGTGCTGGTCGCCTTCATCAGTTACGACCCGGCCGATGCCAGCCTCGACAACGCGACGGGACGCGAAGTCACCAACCTGATGGGCCCCTTCGGCGCCACTGCGGCCGATATTCTCCTGCAGTTCTTCGGCTTTGCTGCTCTGGCCTTCCTCGCCCCGCCGATCGTCTGGGGCACCCGAGCGGCTCTGGGCTGGCCGCTGCGCTATGCGGTGCTGCGGGCCTTCGCCTGGCCCCTGGGCACGCTGATGCTGGCGGCGGGGCTGGGCATCCTGCCGCGCCCCGAGGGGCTGCCGGCAGGAGCCGGCGGGCTGATCGGAATCGCTTGCGCCTCGCTGGCGCATCGTTTCGCAGACCTGTGGCAGCTTTCCTGGTTCGGCTGGTTGGTGCCCGTTGTTCTCTTCGCCGTGGGCCTGACCCTCGCCGTTCTCGCCGCCGACATCCGCGTGCGCGCCATCTTCCGCGGCGGCTTCCATGCGCTAGCCTTCGTCTACTGGCTCGGCACGCTGCTGAAGTGGCCTGAAAGCGAAAAGAAGGGCGAGCGCCGGCGGGTCGAACCCAGCATCGACCGCGACGACGTCGAGGACGGCGAAGACGCGTTCGAGGACGAACGCCGCGAACCCGCCGCCGCCAGCGTCGCGAGCCGAGTCAAGCGCGACGAGGCGAAGAAGCCGGCCGCTTCGGCCAAGCGCGCACGGCAGCCGGCGCTGAACCTGGCCTCGGGCGAATACGAGCTTCCGGCGCTGGGCCTGCTGGCCGAGCCGCACCACGCAGGCGACCAATCCGCGTTCTCCGACGAGTCCCTGGAAGAAAACGCCCGCATGCTCGAATCGGTGCTCGCCGATTTCGGCGTCAAGGGCCGTATCGTGGCGGTGCGCCCGGGCCCGGTAGTGACGCTCTACGAGTTCGAACCGGCGGCGGGCGTCAAGTCCTCGCGTGTGATCAGCCTGGCCGACGACGTGGCGCGCTCGATGTCGGCGGTGGCGGCGCGCATCGCGGTGATCCCGGGGCGCAACGTGCTGGGCATCGAGTTGCCCAACAACACCCGCGAGATGGTCTATCTGCGCGAGCTTTTGGCTTCGAACGAATTCGAAAAGCAGCGCGCGCCGCTGATCCTGGCGCTGGGCAAGACCATCGGCGGCGAGCCGGTGATGGCTGATCTCGCCAAAATGCCCCACCTGCTGATCGCGGGCACGACGGGTTCGGGAAAATCCGTTGCGCTCAACACCATGATCCTGTCGCTGCTCTACCGGCTGCCGCCGGAGCAGTGCAAGATGATCCTGATCGATCCCAAGATGCTGGAGCTTTCGGCCTATGACGGCATCCCGCATCTGTTGGCCGCCGTCGTCACCGATCCGCGCAAGGCCGTCGTGGCGCTCAAATGGGCGGTGCGCGAGATGGAAGAGCGCTATCGCAAGATGTCGAAGCTCGGCGTGCGCGGGGTCGAGGCCTTCAACGAGCGCGTCCGCAAGGCCAAGGCCAAGGGCGAAACCCTGAAGCGCACCGTGCAGACCGGCTTCGACCGTGAGACCGGCACGCCGATCTACGAGGACGAAGTGCTCGAACTCGAGCCGATGCCCTATATCGTCGTGGTGGTCGACGAGATGGCCGACCTGATGATGATATCGGGCAAGGAGATCGAAGGCGCAGTGCAGCGGCTGGCGCAGATGGCGCGCGCCGCGGGCATCCACCTGATCGCGGCGACGCAGCGCCCGTCGGTGGACGTCATCACCGGCACCATCAAGGCCAATTTCCCGACCCGCGTCTCCTTCCAGGTCACGAGCAAGGTGGACAGCCGCACCATCCTGGGCGAGCAAGGCGCGGAACAGCTGCTCGGCAATGGCGACATGCTCTACATGATGGCGGGCGGGCGCATCCGGCGCGTGCACGGCCCCTTCGTCTCCGACCGCGAAGTGGAAGACGTGGTGAAGTTCCTGAAGACGCAGGGCACGCCCGATTACCTCGAAGCGGTCACCGAAGAGCCCGACGAGGACGGCGACGATCCCTATTCGCTCTACGGCGAAGGCAACGGCGAGAGCGGCGACGACCTCTACGACAAGGCGCTGGCCATCGTGGCGCGCGAGAGGAAGGCCACCACGAGCTACATCCAGCGGCGGTTGCAGATCGGCTATAACCGCGCCGCGCGCCTGATCGAGCGGATGGAAGAGGAAGAGGTCATCTCCAAGCCCAACCACAAGGGCATCCGCGAAGTGCTCTTGCCGGAGCACGAGGAGCGCTGACCCCGACCCTTCGATTCATTCAGGAGCAACGATCCGGCCCCTCCAGTCCATTTCGCCCTGCGCCGCTTTCGACTAATCTCGCCCGCGCCGGAGGGTGATCACATGAGCTCATACATCGAACAAAGCCTTGGCGACGGCGAGACGATCGTGCGCAAGGCCCGCTTTCACTGGTGGTACGACGTCAAGGCCTGGGCGGCGCTGTTGCTGTTGTGGTGGTGCCTGATCGGCATCTGGATCTTCTTCGCCATGATGATCCGCAAGTACTCCACCGAGCTTGCCATCACCACCCACCGCTTCGTCGAGAAGACCGGCGTGTTCACCCTGACCACCAACGAGATCGCGCTCGCTAACATCGAGGGCGTGCGGGTGACCCAGAACTTCCTCGGCCAGATGCTCGGCTACGGGCACCTGCGCATCGAAGGCACCGGCGTCGATGCGGTGGAGATTCCCGACATCGCCGATCCCGTCGCATTCCGCGCGGCGATCGAAACCGCCAAGGACCGGTTGGCGGCGCAGCGTTAGCTGACGCTACGAATGCGCCGGATCGCGGGGTTGTGCCGCCCCGGTGCTTCGCCATTCGCGCCGCCATCCGCTATACCTTTGCCACGACGTCCGGGGATTCCAGATCACCCCAGAACGCGCCGAGGCTCACCGCATGGCTCGCCCGATGTTCTGTGCCTGCGTCCTCGGCCTTTTCGCGTCAGCCGCGCTTGCTGCCGGCGATCCCTCCAGGGGACGGATGGTCTTTGCGCAGTGCCAGCAGTGCCATAGTGCCGACAGGAACGGCGGCAACGGCCTCGGCCCCAATCTGTTCGGCGTCGTCGGCCGCAAAGCGGCCTCGCTTCCCGATTTCTATTATTCGCCCGCGCTCAAGAACGCGCACATCACCTGGACCGAGCCGATGCTCAAGAAGTGGGTTTCGGGTCCGCAGAAACTTGTGCCCGGAACCCGCATGATGTTCTCCGGCCTGACGCGGCCGCAAGACATCGACGACGTGGTGGCATTCCTCAAGACCCGAAAGTGATCGGCTTCATCGCAAGGCCGGCCGATAGCTGACGCAACGGCCTCCTTAACCGAATCGTCGCCGTTCTGTAACCCCCGGCGCTGCTCCCGGCAAAAATATGTACCTTGGGGAAATAAATAGATGACGGATATGTATAGTCACGTAGTTATCGAGTCGCCTATTCTCCTCACAATAATTGGGAGAAACAGCACAGCACGGCGGGAGAATCGAGATGGGCGGGCGCGCGTGGCCGTACTTCACCGGGAAAGTTCTTTTCGTCTTATTCGTCGCCGCAATGATGGCATCGCCCAGCCGGGCGGTCCCCGCGTTCACCGCCAAGACCAATCAACCCTGCAGCGCGTGCCACGTCGGCGGCTTCGGCCCGCAGCTCACGCCGTTCGGGCGCAAGTTCAAGCTCGAAGGCTACACGATGGACGCGGGAACGAACGCCTTCCCGATGTCCGCTATGGCGATGGCGTCCTTCGTTCATTCCGCCAAGGATCAGGAATCGCCGCCGGCCGATCACTACACGGTGAACGACAACTTCTCGCTCGATCAGGCGAGCATTTTCATCGCCGGCGGAATCGGCGACCACTTCGGCGGATTCATCCAGCTCACCTATGACGGCATCGGTCGCGCCTTCTCTTGGGACAACGCCGATATCCGCGCCGTCGATCACGTGACGATCTCAGGCAACGACGTTCTGCTCGGCATCAGCTTCAACAACAATCCGGGCGTGCAGGACGTGTGGAACACGATTCCGGCATGGGGCTTCCCCTATTCGAGCAGCGACCTGGCGCCCGCGCCGGGCGCCGCCACCATGTTCGACGGCGGCGTGGCGCAGAGCGTGCTGGGCACCTCGGTCTACGCCTGGATCAACTCGAGCATCTATACCGAGTTCGGACTCTATTGGACGCCCTCGAACCGGTTCCTGAGCGCGATGGGGACGGATTTCGGTCCCGGCCCGATCTCGGGCGTGGCGCCGTATTTCCGCGTCGCCTACGAGAAGGATTACAGCGACCAGAACTTCTCGGTCGGCGCCTTCGGCTTCTTCCCCAGCCTCGAGCCCGGCGGCGATAACACCACCGGCAAGACCGACACCTATTCGGATTTCGGAATCGACGCCACCTACCAGTTCATGGGCGACGGCAGCAGCATCTGGACCGCCAACGCGCGCTACACCCACGAGAATCAGGATCTCGCCGCTTCGGTCCTGCTCGGCAACTCGGCCAATGCCAGCAATTCGCTCGACGATTTCAGGATCGACGGGTCGTATTACTGGCACAACACCCTGGGCGCGACCGTGCAGCTTTTCGATACCACGGGATCGCAGGACGCCGTGCTCTATGCCGGCAACCGGACCTTCTCCCCCAACAGCTCCGGCATGACGTTCCAGGCCGACTGGACACCTTGGGGCGAGAACAGCGACTCCCCGCTGGGTCCGCGCCTCAGCATCCGCGTCGGACTTCAGTACACGGCCTATTTCCGCTTCGACGGCGCCAGCGGCAACTACGACGGCACCGGCCGCAGCGCGTCCGACAACAACACCTTGAGGATCTTCACATGGCTGGCCTTCTGAGAACCGCTTGCCTTGCCTCCACTGCGGCCATCGTCTTGGCCGTCGCAACAACTGCCTCCCTGGCTGCCGGAGACGCGGCCAAGGGCGCCACGGCCTTCAAGGGCAAATGCGCCACCTGCCACACGGTGGATAAGGGTGCGCCGAACGGCGCCCTCGGTCCCAACCTCTTCGGCGCCGTCGGCCGCAAGGCGGCCTCGCTTGCCAGCTTCAAGTACTCCGCAGCCCTGAGCACCTCAGGCATCACCTGGAGCGACGACAATCTCAAGGGCTGGGTAATGAACCCGCAGAAAGTGGTTCCCGGCACCAAGATGGTCCTGATCCACGCTCCGAGCTCCGAGGACGCCGACGACATCATCGCCTTCCTCGACACCAAGAAGTAGGAGCACCGTCATGCGAAGGAGCCCGTGGCTCATCGCCCTGCCGCTGGCCGGATTGGCTGTGGCCGCGCCGGCGCCGGCGGCCGACGCCACGGACACCGTGAGTTTCCAGCACGACGTGCTTCCGATCCTGCAGGAACGCTGCTCGGCCTGCCACAGTCCCGGCGGCGTCGGCTACATTTCGATCAACCTCGACCTGCGCAGCTACGAGGGCCTCAAGGCCGGTTCCGCCGCAGGGGTCACCGTCATCCCCTTCCATGCCGACCGCAGCCCGCTCATCCGAGTCCTGTCGGATGCGTGGAGATCGCCCGATCAGAATGCCCTGCGCATGCCCCCGCTTGGCCCCCAGCTTCCCAACGACGAGATCGATCTGATAAGCAAGTGGATCGATCAGGGCGCCAAGAACAACTGAACATCCGGAGCGAAGAATGCACTTTCGCACAGTCGCCGTGAGCCTGGCGGTCGGCGCAGGCTTGGCTTGCGTCCCGCTTGCCGCCGGCCCGAACGCGAAGACGGGCGCGCAAATCTCGGCCCAATGCGCAGCCTGCCACGGCGCCGACGGAATGAGCGTCGACACCACAATCCCCAACCTTGCCGGTCAACATTACGTCTATCTCGTTCAGCAACTGAAGGCTTTCAAGAACCACACCCGCGGCAGCCCGCTAATGAACGAACTGGCGCAGCCATTGACTCAGCAGCAGATCGAGGACATTTCCGCCTACTATTCTCAGATGCCGATCGAGATCGGCAAACGGCCGAAACCCAAGCAGTGATCGCGAGCCCGACATGAAACGATTGCCTGACCTGCCGCTGGAATTGAAAGCCCTCGCCACGGCCATCCTGATTTTCGCGGGACTGGCGGTTCTGATGGGCTATGCCTACATCGTCGGCGCCCATCAGGGCACCGAAGGCGGCTATGGCTTCCACGTCGAGGACATCGCCGCGCTCTATACGGGCCCCGGCGTCAGCACGGTGACGCTGATCTCGCTGGCCCACATTCATCTGCTCGGGCTCTTGTCCGTGTTCTCCATCATCGGCTTCATCTTCGTGCATTCCACGCTGGCGACGGGCTGGCGCATCGGCCTTTCGGTGCTGCCGTTCCTGGCCTTCCTCATCGATGTCTCGTCGTGGTTCCTGACCAAATTCGTGAGCATCAACTTCGTCTATCTGGTCATTGCCGGGGGCGCGACGTTCATCTCGACGCTCGGACTGATGATCCTCATCAGCCTTTACGACCTTTGGCTCGGCCGGCGCACGATGACCGCCTGATTGATCCAGGCCGCCGGGTATTGCGGTGACCGCATCGGGGACGCGATCGGACTGCTTCGGCCTTCGGCGATCGCCTATCCGCCTGACGCAGCGTCAACAGCAGTCGGTAGCGCGAACGCCCTACCCTGTGGCGGGATGCCGCATCTCTTCCGATTCCGGACCCTGGTCGCGGGCCCCGGCGTCTGCATGGGTCGCCCGCACCCGGCTTCGTTGACAGCTTGGCGCACCCCAGCCTAGCTTCCGCGCCGCACAAACAGAGAGTGGCTCGCAACCAATGCCGCCGCGGGTTTGCGGACGGCCAAAAGGGTCGCTTTTTCCGGGACCGCTCAACCAGGGAATCTCGCGCACATGAAGGTGTTGGTGCCCGTGAAGCGGGTGGTGGACTACAACGTCAAAGTCCGCGTCAAGGCGGATCAGACGGGCGTGGATCTCGCCAACATCAAGATGAGCATGAACCCCTTCGACGAGATCGCGGTCGAAGAGGCCGTGCGCCTGAAGGAGAAGGGCAAGGCTACGGAGATCGTGGCCATTTCCATCGGGCCCGCCCAGGCCTCGGAGACCATCCGCACCGCGCTGGCGATGGGCGCCGACCGCGGCATCCTGGTCAAGACCGAGGGCGAGGTCGAACCGCTGGCCGTGGCCAAGATCTTGAAAGCCATATGCGCCGAGGAGCAGCCGGGCCTGGTGATCACCGGCAAGCAGGCCATCGACGACGACTGCAACCAGACCGGCCAGATGCTGGCGGCGCTGATGGACTGGCCGCAGGCAACCTTCGCCCACAAGCTCGAATTCACCGACACCGGCGCGCGTGTCGAGCGCGAGATCGACGGCGGGCTGCAGACCGTAGCGGTGCGTCTTCCGGCGGTGATGACGACCGACTTGCGCCTCAACGAGCCGCGCTATGCCTCGCTGCCGAACATCATGAAGGCGAAGAAAAAGCCGATCGCGGAGAAGACACCCGCCGACTACGGAGTCGACGTGACACCGCGCCTGAAGGTGCTGAAGGTGACCGAACCGCCCAAGCGGCTGGCCGGCATCAAGGTGAAAACGGTTTCCGAGCTCGTCGACAAGCTGCACGAAGCGGGGATCGTCTGAAATGCCCAGCCTCGTCGTCGCCGAACACGACAACAAGTCGCTCAAGGACGCCACCGCCAAGACGGTGACCGCCGCGCTCGCGCTGGGCGAGCCGGTGGAAGTGCTGGTTGCGGGTCATCACTGCGACGGCGCCGCCGATGCCGCGGCGCGCCTTCAGGGCGTCAAAACGGTGCTGGTGGCCGATGCGCCCGTCTTCGAACACCAGCTGGCCGAGCCGGTCGCCGCTTTGATCGTCTCGCTCGCCGAACGATTTGACGCCATCCTGGCGCCCGCCACCACCAACGGGAAGAACTATCTGCCGCGCGTGGCCGCAAAGCTCGACGTGCCGCAGATCTCCGAAGTGCTCAAGATCGTGAACTCCGATACCTTCGAGCGGCCCATTTACGCCGGAAGCGCGATCCAGACCGTCCAAGCCCCGCCGGGCAAGAAGGTCATGACCGTGCGCACGACGGCCTTCAAGGCGGCCGAGCGCGGCGGCGCGGCGCTTACGGTTGCGCTTACGGCCGCACCCGATCCGGGCGTCTCGGCGTTCGCGGGCGAAGCGCTGTCGAAATCGGCCCGGCCGGAGCTGACCGCCGCGAAGATCGTCATCTCCGGCGGACGCGGGCTTCAATCGGGCGAGAACTTCGCGATGCTCGAGCGCGTGGCCGACAAGCTTCACGCCGCCGTCGGCGCCAGCCGCGCCGCAGTGGACGCGGGCTTCGTGCCCAACGAGCTGCAGGTCGGACAGACGGGCCGCGTGGTGGCGCCGGAGCTTTACATCGCCGTGGGCATCTCCGGGGCGATCCAGCATCTGGCCGGCATGAAGGACTCGAAGGTGATCGTCGCCATCAACAAGGACGAGGAGGCGCCGATCTTCCAGGTCGCCGATTTCGGCCTGGTGGCGGACCTGTTCAAGGCGATTCCGGAACTGGAAGAGGAATTGACCAAGCGCGGAAAATAGCGCTTCAGGGGCACAACATGAGCATCGAACGCATCGGAGTCATCGGCGCAGGACAAATGGGCAGCGGCATCGCCCACGTGCTGGCCCTCGCCGGATACGACGTCTTGATGGAAGACGTGAACGCGGAGCAGCTCGACAAGGCGCTCGGCGTGATCCGCAAGAACCTGGGCCGCCAGGTCGCCAAGTCCGTCATCAAAGAAGGCGACGTCGAGCCTGCGTTGAAGCGGATCCGCACGGCGCCGGACCTGAAAGCGATGGGCGACCGCGACCTGGTGATCGAGGCGGCAACCGAAGACGAGGCGGTCAAGCGCGCCATCTTCAAGGAGCTGTGCCCGCACCTTTCCGCCGCCGCGATGATCGCGACCAACACCTCCTCCATCTCGGTGACGAGGCTGGGCTCGGCCACCGACCGGCCGGAGCGCTTCATCGGCCTGCATTTCATGAACCCGGTGCCGGTGATGCAGCTTGTGGAGGTGATCCGCGGCATCGCCACCGACGACGCCACCTATCAGGCCGCGCTCGAAATCGTGAAGCGGGTCGGCAAGACCGCCGCTTATGCCGAGGATTTCCCGGCCTTCATCGTCAACCGCATCCTTCTGCCGATGATCAACGAGGCGGTCTATACGCTGTACGAGGGCGTGGGGAACGTCGAGGCGATCGACACGGCGATGCGGCTGGGCGCCAACCACCCGATGGGCCCGCTGCAACTGGCCGACTTCATCGGGCTGGACACCTGCCTGTCGGTGATGCAGGTGCTCTATGAGGGTCTGGCGGATTCCAAGTATCGCCCCTGCCCGCTGCTGGTGAAATACGTCGAGGCGGGCTGGCTCGGCCGCAAGACCGGCCGCGGCTTCTACGACTATCGCAGCGAACACCCCGTCCCGACGCGATGAACTTCAGTCCTCGTACCTGTCGTGCCGGCGCAGCCACGCCATCGTGTACGGCAGGCCGTCCTCGTCGCGGCCCTTCGGCAGCACGTCCATCTGATGATAGGCGCCGTTGAGCATGTCGAGCCCGCGGGAATAGGCGGAGTAGGTGTGGAACACCGTCCCGTCGACGTCCTTGAAGAACACGCTGAGGCCCGGAAGTTCCTCGTGCTTTGAGCGCAGCGGGGCGTAGTTGTAGGTGCCTGTGCCCGATTCGAGCTGTTCGGGCGTGAACGACACGCCGAAATCGAAGTTGAAATCGCTGCCCAGCGACGAATACCAGTCGAACGTCCAGCCCATCCGCTTCTGGTAGGCCTCAAGCTGTTCGAGCGGCGCGCGCGATACGGCAACGAGATTGGCGTCGCGATGCCGAAGATGGACGACGATGCCGTCGTAATTGTCGGCCCAGAAAGAACACGAGGGGCATCCCTCCTTCCATTCCGGTCCATACATGAAATGCCACAGGAGAAGCTGGCTCTTCCCGTCGAATAGCCCGGAGAGGCTGCGCTTGCCGTGCGGCCCCGCGAACTCGTAGTCCTGCTCTACCCGCTCCCACGGCATTTCGCGGCGCTCGCGCGAAAGCTCGTCGCGCAGACGCGTGAATTCCTTTTCCTTGGCGAGAAACTTGGTGCGGGCGGCGATCCAATCCGCGTGGCTGACGATCCGGGGCATGGCTGTGCTCCTTTGGGCTGGGGCGCAGTCTAGCGCGCCGCGGCCGGCCGCGGCGTGATATTGAAGCGGTTTGACGCGGATGTCAGTGTTCGGTCAGTTGTTTCAGGTATGCGACCGAATCCGGGTGCGCCCAATCGGGAGTCCCCTCAGCGCGCGCGATCTCCTTTCCTTGCGCGTCGATCACCGCAGTCATCGGCAGGCCGTAGCCCCCGAAGGCCCGAAGCAGCGCCGCATTGGAATCGCTGTACGTCGTAAGCGTGCCGGCACCGTGAGAGTTGAGGAATGCCTGCGCCTCGGTCACGCTCTCCCGGCCGACGTCCACGGGCACCACAACCAGCCGGTCGCGGGGAACAGCCTTCTGCAGGACGGCGAGCGCCGGCAACTCCTTGACGCACGGACCGCACCACGGCGCCCACAGGTTCACGACCACCACTTTTCCACGGAATTCGCCAAGCTCGTGGAGCCGGCCGCCGGCGCCCGTAAACGCTTCCGCCGGCGCGGGTTTCGCCGGCTCGGTGAGCTTGAGCGGGGCCAGCGAAGCGGGCACCGCGTGGACAGGTTGAGGCTTCATCCAATATAGAACGCCGAGCAGCAACAATGCCGCGCCGGCCGCGATCGCGAGAACTGGAAGGCGGGGCTTGGTCACGGGCAATCTCATGAGCGCAAACAAGATGTGGGGGGGCCGCTTCGAAGGCGGACCCGCGAAGGTCATGGAGGAGTTTACCCCCTCCATCGGTTTCGACAAACGCATGGCGGAACAGGATCTGGCCGGCTCCCGCGCCCACGCGCGCATGCTGGCCAGCACCGGCATCCTCGCCAAGGAAGATGTCGAGGCGATCCTGAAGGGCCTCGACGCGGTGGAGGCCGAAATCCGCGAAGGCCGCTTCAACTTCCGCCGCGAGCTGGAGGACATCCACCTCAACATCGAGCAGCGGCTGGCCGAGCTGGCCGGACCCGCCGCGGGGCGGCTGCACACCGCGCGCTCGCGCAACGACCAGGTGGCCACCGATTTCCGCATCTGGGTGCGCGATGCCTGCGCCCGCGCCGACGAAGGTCTGAAAGCGCTGCAGGAGGGCCTTATGTCCCAGGCCGAGGCGCACGTCGATGCGATCATGCCGGGCTACACCCACATGCAGGCGGCCCAGCCCATCACCTTCGGCCATCACTGTCTCGCCTATGTCGAGATGTTCGCGCGCGACCGCGGCCGTTTCGCCGACGCCGCCAAGCGCCTCAACGAGTGTCCGCTGGGTGCGGCGGCGCTGGCCGGGACCTCGTTCCCCATCGACCGGGAACAGACCGCGCGCGCGCTCGGCTTCGCACGTCCGCTGCGCAATTCGCTCGACGCCGTCTCGGCGCGCGACTTCGCCCTGGAATACCTCGCCGCCGCGACGATCGCCGCCACGCATCTTTCGAAGCTCGCCGGCGAGCTGGTGCAATGGTGCTCGCCGGCTTTCGGATTCGTGCGGCTGTCGGATTCCTTCACCACCGGCTCCTCTATCATGCCGCAAAAGCGCAACCCCGACGCCGCCGAGCTGGCGCGCGGCAAGACCGGGCGCGTCCTGGGCGATTTCGTGGCGCTGGCCACCGTCGTGAAGGGCCTGGTTCTCGCCTATGGCAGCGACCTACAGGAGGACAAGGAGCGCGTCTTCGACGCCGCCGACTCGCTGGAGATATCGCTTGCCGTGATGGCCGGCATGGTCGCGGACATGAAGGCCAATCCCGAGAAGATGCGCGCCGCCGCCAATGCGGGCTACCCCACCGCCACCGATCTTGCCGACTGGCTGGTGCGCGTGGCCAAAAAGCCGTTCCGCGAGGCCCATCACGCGACCGGTGCCATCGTCAAGCGCGCCGAGGCGCTCAAGCTCGACCTCGACAAGCTGCCGCTCGAAGAGATGCAGAAGATCGAACCGGCGATCACCGCCGACGTGTTCAACGTCCTCAGCTTGGACGCCTGCGTCGCCTCGCGCATGAGCCTGGGCGGGACGGCCCCGGCCCGCGTGCGCGAACAGATCGCCTTCTGGAAGGAGAAGCTGAGATGACCCTTCGCCTGTTCGTGGCCTTCGCGGTGCTGCTCGCGCTCGGCGGATGCGGCGTGAAGGGCGATCTTGAAAAGCCGACGCAGCAGACCCAGAAAGGCGAGAAGAATCCATCCCAGCCGCCCTCTCCGATCGGACGATGAACCATTTCGCGTATCGCAACGGCGTACTGCACGCCGAGGACGTCGACCTTGCCGAAGTGGCTGCGCGCGTGAGCACGCCCTTCTATTGCTATTCCACCGCTACGCTCGAGCGTCATTACCGCGTGTTCGCGGCAGCCATGCCGAACGACGCGCTGATCGCCTTTTCCGTCAAGGCGAACGGCAGCCTCGCCGTCTTGAGAACCCTGGCCAAGCTGGGCGCCGGAGCCGACGTGGTCTCGGGCGGCGAACTCAAGCGGGCGCTGGCGGCCGGCATCCCCGGCGAGCGGATCGTGTTCTCCGGGGTCGGCAAGACCAAGGCCGAGATGCGCACGGCGCTTGCCGCCGGCATCTATCAGTTCAACGTCGAGAGCGAACCCGAACTCTTGGCGCTCGACCAGGTGGCGGGCGAAACGGGTCTTCGGGCGCCCGTTGCCTTCCGCGTCAATCCCGGCGTCGATGCCAGGACCCACGCGAAAATCTCGACCGGCCATTCCGAGACCAAGTTCGGCATACCGTTCGGCCGTATCCGCGAGGCCTATGCGCTGGCCGCCACGCTCGAGCATGTCGAAATCGTGGGAATCGACGTTCATATCGGCAGCCAGATCACCGATCTCGAGCCCTTCGCGTCCGCCTTCCGCCGGGTGGTGGAACTGGCCGGCGTGTTGCGCGCGGACGGCCACGCCATCGCACGCATCGACCTCGGCGGCGGTCTGGGCGTGCCCTATCGCACCGACAACATCCCCCCGCCCGACCCGGCCGAATACGGCGCGCTCGCCGCCGGCATCACCAGAGGAACAGGCGCGCGCCTCATCATGGAGCCGGGACGGCTGATCGCCGCCAACGCCGGAATCCTGGTGGCTAGCGTGATCTACGAAAAACAGGGTGAACAGAAGAAGTTCCTGATCATCGACGCCGGCATGAACGATCTCGTCCGGCCGGCGATGTACGACGCTTTTCACGATATCGTGTCCGTCCGTGAGCCCGGACAGGACGGCGCCAGGCAGCGCTACGACGTCGTCGGCCCGATCTGTGAGACCTCCGACATTTTCGCGGCCGATCGCGACATGCCGCGGCTTTCCCCCGGCGACCTGGTGGCGATCTTGACGGCGGGCGCCTATGGCGCGGTGATGTCGTCGGCCTACAATGCCCGCCCGCCCGCCCCCGAAGTGCTTGTGAAGGGCGCAGAATGGGCCGTGGTGCGGCCGCGGATGGACGATGACGCGTTACCCGACAGAATTCCTGACTGGCTCCGCTAGGCGGATCGGGGCGCATGTCGCCATCGCGCGCGCGGTCCTGGCGTGGGAGCGCATCTGGCCCGCCCTGTGGCCGGCCACCGGAATCGCCGGCGCAGGGCTTGCCGCGGCCCTGCTCGATGCCTTCGCGCCGCTGTCGTGGCCGCTGCACGCACTAATCCTGGCCGGCTTCGTCACGGCGATCTGCCTGGCGCTCCACTTCAACCTCAGGACCATCCGCTGGCCGCGCTGGGAGGAAGGCGCGCGCCGGCTCGAGCGCGACAGCGCACTCGCCCACCGGCCGATCTCCGAAGCCGAGGACGAACTGGCGGCCGGCGCGGGCGATCCGTATGCGGAGGAATTGTGGCGGGCGCACGCGGCCGCAAGGCTTGGGCGTTTGGGCCGTCTGCATCTCGACCTTCCCCATTCCGACCTGCCCCGGCGCGATCCGCACGCGCTGCGCTTGGCCGTTCTGCTGCTCGTCGGCTTCGCCGCGATCATGGCAGGTTCGGACTGGTCCAACCGGATGGTCTCCGCGCTCGGCCCGAACGCCGGAGCCGTCGCCACGCTCGACGCCTGGATCGACCCTCCGGTCTATACCGGCGAGGCGCCCGTCTATCTCGCCCGCAACGCCGGGATCGCGGTGCCTGCCGGGTCGGTCATCAACCTGCGCGTCCACGGCGGCGACCACCGGCCCTCCGTGACCCTCGACGGCGTGCGCTTCGAGGGCGGCGAGGGCGAATACGCGGCCACTGCCAGGCTCGCCGAAAGCGGGCACGTGCGCGTGCGCGCCGCCGGCCGCACCATCGGGAGTTGGCGCATCGATCTCATCCCCGATCGCCCGCCCACGATCGCCTTTGCCGGCAAGCCGGAGGCGACGGAGCGCCAGGCGTTGAAGCTCACCTACCGGGCGAGCGACGATTACGGCGTCACCGGCGCGCGCGCCATCATCCGTCCGCACGGCCGGGCCGGCGCTCCCATCGTGCTCGATCTGCAACTGCCCGGCAGTTCCTCGAAGAACGCCACGCTTTCCACCTTCCGCGACCTGACCGAGCATCCCTACGCCGGACTCGACGTCGACATCACCTTGCAGGCCACGGACGGCGCCGGGCAGACCGCAACCAGCAACACCGTCACCTTCCGCCTGCCCCAGCGCGTCTTCACCGATCCCCTGGCGCGCGCCCTGATCGAGCAGCGCCAGATCCTCGCCAGTTACGGCAGGGCGGCCAACGGCCGTGCGGCGCGGGCGCTCGACGCGCTGACGACGGCGCCGGAGATGTTCTTAGACAAGCAGATGGCCGCCTATCTGGCCATGCGTTCCGCTTATTGGACGCTGCGCAACGCGCAAACCGGCGAAGACCTGAAGCGGGTGGAAGATCTTCTGTGGCAGACCGCCGTCGGGCTGGAGCAGGGCGGCCTGCTCACCATGGCCGAACAACTCCGCCGCATGCAGCAGATGCTGATGCAGATGATGGCCCAGGGCGCGCCGCAATCGGAAATCGACGACCTGCTCCAGCGCTACAACGCCCTGATGCAGCAATATCTCTCGGCCCTGGCCCAGAACGCGCCGCAAAACGGCACGCCGCCCGACGCCAACGCCAAGCTGCTGGGGATGAACGATCTGGAGGCGCTCTTGAAGGCCATCCAGGAGCTGTCGCAGAGCGGCGATCGCGCCAAGGCGATGCAGCTCCTGGCCATGCTGCAGGCGATGCTCGAAAACATGCAGGTCACGAATTCGGGCGGAGCCGGACAGGGCGACCAGGCCACCGATCAGGCGCTGCGCGATCTCGGTGACCTCATGGGCAAGCAGCGTTTGCTGCTCGACAAGACCTTTCGCCAGGGCCAAGGCAATGGCGATCCCAAGGACGGCGGCGCGCCCGGCCTTTCCCGGCAGCAAGGCCAGCTCAAGGGCGATCTGGGCAACCTGCAAAAGCAGTTCGGCGGCAAGAAGGGCGAAGCGCAGAAGAACCTGGACGATGCGGGCCGGCTGATGGACGAAGCACAGCAGGCGCTCGGCATGAGCGACTTCGAACGCGCCACCACGCTGCAGAAATACGTGCTCGATGCCCTGCGCAAGAGCGCGGAGGCAATGGCGCAATCCGCCCGCCGCGGACAGCAACAAGGCAATGAAGACCCCCTGGGCCGGGAAACCGGAGGCCGCGGACGCGGCGGCGGCAACGTGCACATCCCCGACGCTTCCGTGTTGCAGCGGGCGCGCGACATCCTGCTGGAACTGCGCAAGCGCGCGGGCGAACAGGGCCGGCCCAAGGAAGAACTCGACTACATCGACCGGCTTCTGAAGCAGTTTTGACGGCGAAATTCAAAGCCAGCCGGCATGGCCGGCCGGTCAAGAGGAAAACGAAGCGGTCAAATCAATCGGCAATCGCGATGTACGGCAGCGCGCGGTCGTTGCCGGAATCGTCCATGCCGTAGCCGACGATGAATTCATGCGTGCCCTTGAACCCTGCATGATCGGCCGCGGCGACGGCATCGGGGCGCATCTTGTCGACGATCACCGCCGTAACCACCGCCGCAGCGCCGTAATCGAGCACCAGATCGCGCGCCTTCTTGATGGTATGTCCGCCGTCCAGCACACCGTCGACGATCAGGATGTTCTTGCCGCGGAAATTCTCGTTCGGCCCGATCAGAACATTCACGCCCTTGCCGGAGCTGCGCCCGGTGTAGCTCCTGAGCCAGAGGAACTCGGTCGGCAGCGAAATGCCCTCCAGCGCCAACGCGCGCAGCAGATCGGCGGCGAAAACATAGGCGCCCACCAGGATCGGCACGGCGAGATGGGGAACCACCGGCCCCGTCGCGATCTCGTGCGCCATGGCGCGGACCCGTTCGGCAATCTCTTGTTCGGAGTACAGGATCGTCCGGCGCATCACTCCCCAGCCTTCGCAAATCGCACAACCAAGTCCCGCGCCCCACCGGGCGGGTTCTTAAGCCGGGTGACGAAGCCGTGGGACTGACCTGGACCAAGCGTCATCACGTCGGGCGCGAAGGTCCAGTGATAAAGCTCCCGCTGATCGCGGTCGACCAACCCCACACGAACCTGCGGCACCGGCTGTTCCTGACCAGACACATTCTTCAGCGTACCGGTGACCGTCAATATGATTTGGCCGTCCTGGGGCTCTTCGGTGTATTTGATGTTGTGAATATCCAGTCCGGTCGCACTCACCTTCACGCCGAACCTGGAGTAGAGCGAGGCGGTCTGCGGCCAAGCGTGGACGATCTGCTGCCGAAAAAAGCCGGCCGCCGCCCCGATCACGATCACGAACGCGGCCAATGCGGCCCAGCCCGCCCAAAGCCCGACGCGCCGCGGCCGCGCCGACGGTTCGGGCGCGGGCGATTCGGCGGCGGATTTGTCCACCTGCGGCCCCCCGTCGCGCACGAGTTCGCGTTCCGGCGCCGTCACATAGGATTGTGCAACCGGCTCCGGCTCGGCGTAAGACGAGGCGGGCGGCGGAGGCGCGGCCTGCGGCTCGGGCTCGGGTGCGGATTGATGCCAGACTTCCCCGCACTTGGCGCAGCGCACCGTGCGGCCTTGCGGCGGGAATTTCGCCGCGTCGATCTGGTAGCGCGTTTGACACGCCGGGCAGGTTAGAATCATGCCAACAATCCCACGCGCAAAAAATAAGCCCCGGGAGGGCTCCGCCGCAAGGCTCGTAACACGGGCAGGCTGAAGCTAAGGTCAACACCCATGGTTCGCTTCGAAAATGTCGGGATGCGCTACGGCGCGGGGCCGGAAGTGCTTCGCGACGTGACTTTCGTTCTCGAAGCGGGCTCGTTTACCTTCCTTACCGGACTCTCCGGTGCAGGCAAGACAACACTCCTGAAGCTGATCTCGATCGCCGAGCGACCGTCGCGCGGGCTCGTCACGCTTTTCGGGCAGGATCTCGCCACCGCCAAGCGCTCCGATCTGCCCGCTTTGCGCCGGCGCATCGGCGTGGTGTTCCAGGATTTCCGGCTGATCGGCCACCTGTCGGCCTTCGACAACGTCGCGCTGCCCTTGCGAATCGCCGGCCGCCACGAGGCAGACTACACCCGCGACGTAGAAGAGTTGCTCGCCTGGGTCGGGCTGGGCGACCGCATGGACGCGGTGCCGCCGACGCTTTCGGGCGGCGAGCAGCAGCGCATCGCGATCGCGCGCGCGGTGGTTGCCAAGCCCGATCTGCTCATCGCCGACGAGCCGACCGGCAACGTCGATTCCGAAATCGGCGCGCGTCTGATCCGGCTGTTCGCGGAGCTGAACCGGCTGGGAACCACGGTCCTGATCGCCACTCACGACCGCGGCCTTGTGGAAAGCGCACGCGCCAGAGAGATGCGTCTGGTCGACGGCCGTCTGGTGGAACTGAGGACGCCGCGCCCATGAAACGCTCCATAGTGCCCGAAGAAAAGGCCATGGCGCCGCTTGACGTGGTGATTACCGTGATGGCGTTCCTGGCGGCGCTGGCCATCGGCGCCTCGCTGATCGCCGGACGCGCCGCGACGACCTGGAGCGAGGGACTAGCGGGCAAGCTCACGGTTCAGGTCCTGCCTCCGAAAGAAGGATCGCCGCACCAGGGTCTGGCGAACGAAGTGGAGGCGGCGCTCATCGTGCTGCGCTCGACGCCGGGAATTGTGCACGCCGCGCCGCTGTCCGAGGATGAGTTGTTGAAGCTCGTGCGGCCCTGGCTCGGCGGCGAGGGCCTCGTCGCCGATCTGCCGCTGCCGCAGCTGATCGACGCCGACATCGCGCCGGGCAGCGAAGTCGATCTGCGCGACCTCGCCATGCGCCTGAAAGAGGCCGCGCCCGATTCGGTCCTTGACGATCACAGCCATTGGATCGGGCGGTTGCGCGATCTGGCGCGGACGCTGGTGTGGTCGGCCTACGGCGTGCTGCTGCTGATCGCGATCGCGACCGCCGCCACCGTCTCGTTCGCAACCCGGGCCGGGTTGGAGGCGCACGAGGAGATGGTGGCGCTGCTGCATCAGATGGGAGCGCAGGCGGGATTCATCGCCCACGCCTTCGAGTGGCACTATTTCCGCGCCGCGCTGATGGCCGCGGGCGCCGGAGCCGCCTTCGCCGCGCTCGTCTTTCTTGTAGCCGGCGGGCTCGAATCGGCGGGCGTGGATGCGGTGCCGTTCCTGCCGCCGCTCGCGCTCAGGCCGGTCGAACTCGCCTGGCTCATCAGTGTTCCCGCAGCCGCCGGTGCTATCGCGCTTGGCACGGCGCGGCTTTCGGTTCTGGCGGCGCTGCGCGGCTTTCACTGACTTTGACGGGGGACTTCACGGCCGCTCCCCGGCGGCGCATTATTGCGGCGCTGCAGCGGAGTGTCGTCTTGATCAGATGGATCGTCATCGCAGTCGTGTGCCTCTATGCCGTGGGCTTTCTCGTATTCGCGAGCAGCCTGCCGAAGAAACCGCATGAGCTGAACCACATCGAAGGGATCGTGGCGCTGACGGGCGGCGGTTCGCGCCTCGATGCGGCGGTGGCGCTGTTCGAGAAGGGCGTCGGCGAGCGGCTTCTCATTTCCGGCGTCAATCCCCAGACCACGCGCGAGGAGTTGAAAACGCTCAGCCACGGCGGCAAGCGCTTCGACTGCTGCGCCGATCTCGGCTATGCGGCCGAGAATACGTTCGGCAACGCCCAGGAAGCGGCCGCCTGGGCGCGCTTTCACCACTTCAAGCGCATCCTTCTGGTCACGGCCCGATACCACATGCCGCGCAGCATCGTTGAATTCCACGACGTGATGCCCGGCGCGGTGGTTACGCCCTATCCGGTGGACTCCGAGGATTCCGGGCCGTGGTGGAAAGACTTGCGCTCGCTGCGCGTGCTGCACAACGAATATGCCAAGTACCTGGCTGTGTCAGTTTTGACCGCGGCCGGACTGGAGCCGGGCCTTGACCGCGGCACGGCCCCGGCGGAGTCTCGCGCCGCATCCTGAATTCCCGCTGCTCGTGACCCTCATCCGCTCCATCCTGTTCTTCGCCTATTTCCTGGCGGTGTCGTTGGTGATGTACCTCGGTGGGCTGCCGACGCTCATCTTGCCGCGCCGGGCGATCGTGTGGGTCTCGCAAAGCTGGAGCCGCGCCGTGTTCTGGGGGCTTCGCGTCTTCGCCGGTTGCGGCATGGAGGTGCGCGGCGAAATCCCGCGCGGGACGGTGCTGGTCGCCGCCAAGCACATGAGCATGTGGGACACGATGGCGCTCTACGCGCTCGTCGACGACGTGTGCATCGTAGTCAAGCGCGAGCTGTTCAGCATCCCGTTGTACGGCTGGTACATCCGGAAGGCGGGTGTCATCGGCATCGACCGCTCGGCCGGTGCCAGTGCCTTGCGCAAGATGGCCGCCGAGGCCCAACCCGTGATCGCGGCGGGAAGGCCGATCGCCATCTTCCCGGAAGGCACCCGCAAGAAACCGGGGGCGCCGCCGGACTACAAGCCGGGCGTGGCGGGGCTCTACGGCCAGCTCGGCCTTCCTTGCGTGCCCGTGGCGCTTAATTCCGGGCAGTTCTGGGAGCCCTTCATCAAGCGCCCGGGCACCATCGTGATCGCATTCCTGCCCGCGATTCCCTCCGGGCTGAAACGCGGCGAGTTCATGCGCGAACTCGAGAGCAGGATCGAGACCGCCACCGCCGCTCTCCTTGCGGAAGGAGACAAGCACTTGGCGCGCCACGCTTAATCAAGATTAAGAACATACCA
>DATKOE010000087.1:0-18194 GCA_035524815.1 Rhizomicrobium sp. | reverse complement strand
AGGGGCAGCGGAGACGGTAGGCGGGAACGAAGCTTTAAGCCGTGTTCGAATCCGATGAAGCCATCGTTGTGACAAAAAGACGATGTTAACCAATTCCGTTTAGCGTCTTTCGAGTGGTTAATCAGTCCGGTAGAAAACACTCCACCGGCTTCCTGACCAAAGGGGTCTGATATGCGCGTGCTCTTGATCGAAGACGATAGCGCAATGGCGCGGAGCATCGAACTGATGCTGCGGTCGGAGGGCTTCAACGTCTACACGACGGATCTGGGCGAGGAGGGGATCGATCTCGGCAAGCTGTACGACTACGACATCATCGTGCTCGACCTGCAGCTTCCGGATATGAGCGGCTTCGAGGTCTTGAAGAGCCTCCGTGTCGCCAAGGTGCAGACGCCGGTGCTCATTCTTTCGGGCAATGCGATCGTCGAAGCGAAGGTGAAGGCCTTGGGCTTCGGCGCCGACGACTACATGACCAAGCCGTTCCACAAGGACGAGCTGGTCGCCAGAATCCAGGCCGTGGTACGCCGCTCCAAGGGCCATTCCCAGAGCGTCATCACCACCGGCAAGCTCACCGTCAATCTCGACGCCAAGACGGTGGAGGTCGACGGCCAGCGCGTGCACCTGACCGGCAAGGAATACCAGATGCTGGAGCTGCTCTCGCTGCGCAAGGGCACGACGCTGACCAAGGAGATGTTCCTCAATCATCTCTATGGCGGCATGGACGAGCCGGAACTGAAGATCATCGACGTCTTCATCTGCAAGCTGCGCAAGAAGCTGGCCGCCGCCACCAACGGCGACAACTACATCGAAACGGTCTGGGGCCGCGGCTACGTGCTGCGCGACCCGGCGGAGGAATCGACCGCAGTCGCCTGACGGTCCGGAGGGGACACCCGGAGGGGACGAGAGGGCGCCGGTTGCGGCGCCCTTTCTGTTTGCATTGCCGCCGATTATAGTTTTCGCGGCACTCCGCGCGGTCCCGGCAATGGATATCGTCGAGACGGTCAATGTGGCTTCATGGCGAGGCCCCTTTGCCGCCGTGGGCGGTTCCGGCCGCCGCAGACGCGCGCGAGGCCGGCAAGGCACTTCGCGCCTCCGAGAACCGCGCTTTGTGCTCGAGCCCGAAGCACTCAGGCTGGCGGGCCGGCCTTTCGTGTGATCCGCGCTACTGAAGTGCGCAATCCAGCAGCTTGCGATCGAGGGCCGAACCGATAAGAAGCCGATTGTCTGCCACGGCCACGGTATCGGCGGCGCCGATCTGCGAGCCCTCGTTGGAATAGATGAGCATTGCCGATTGCGGCTTGCCGGCTTCTATCGATACCCGGAACACCTGGGACGGCGCGGGATCGGCCGGGTCGCGGCGGAAGGCACTGACGGCGAACGCCTTGGGCTGGGCGGCAATCCACAGACCGCCATCCAGGCCGACGCTCATCTTCTCCAAACCGGAATTGATGGCGAGCGACCCGGCGTTTTCAAGCTGGCCCGAATACGGGTTGCGTTCGAAAGCCAGAACCGTCCGCCCGCCGTTTTCGCTCACATACACATGTGAGCCGTCGGCCGAAATCGCGATGCCGCTTGGCTCGACAAGGCGCTTCACCACCGGAACGAACTTCATGCCGTCGAAATAGAGCACCTCGGCGCGGGGCAGACCGAAGGTGTCGTCGAGCCAGCGGCCGAACGCCGTGCGGGTGCTGTGCCGGTTCACGATGTAGAAGCGGGTGCGGTCGATCGCCGCCAGATCGGCGGGATCGGTCAGCACGTCGCCCGTGATGGCGCCCACTTCGCTGAGCTTGACCGTGTCCTTTTCCGTCGAAACCTCGAATACATCCACGGCGTAATCGCCGTTCGAGCGCCGGTTGACCGCCAGCAGTGCCGCCCCGCCGGAGTTGCGAACAAAGCTGACAGCGACCGGGTGAAAATCCTCCGGCTGTCCCGCCAGTCTTGCCGGGCGTGCGTCCGGCTTCTCATAGGCAAAGATGTAAAGCCCGTCTTGTGCCGAAGGCGCCGGGGCCGCGGCCGCGATGATGACGGTTTTGGTTCCTGCATCGACGGCGATGTCGCCGGGGCCGTCGAGCCCCGTGATGGCGCGGCAGGCGCCGGGCGAGACCGGCTTCACGCCGGTGAACACGCCGTGCGAGGCCAGGAAGCGCCAGCTCGCGGCGAGCAGCAGTACGACGAGCACCGAACATGCGGTCACCGCGACGCGAAACCAAGGATTGGATCTCACGCTCTATCCCCCCGTAGCACGCCCGGGCTCCATCAATGCGGCAGTGCTGGCGAACTGCAGGCTGGCAAGCCGCGCGTAGAGGCCGCCGCGCGTTACGAGTTCGGCATGGCTGCCTTCGGCCACCACATGACCCTCGTCCATCACCACGATCCGCTCCAGCCGCTGGATGGTGGCGAGGCGGTGGGCGATGACGATGGTCGTGCGCCCGGCCATCAGATTGGCCAGGCCCTGCTGCACGAGGCGCTCGTTCTCGGCATCGAGAGCGCTGGTCGCCTCGTCGAGAAGCAAGAGCGGGGCATCGCGCAGCATGGCGCGCGCGATGGCGAGCCGCTGGCGCTGTCCGCCCGAAAGCGTAATGCCGCGTTCGCCCAAGGGCGTCTCGAAGCCTTGCGGCAGGCGATCGATGAACTCCGCCGCAGCAGCGGCCTCGGCAGCGGTGCGCACCTCGTCATCGCTCGCATCGGGACGGCCGTAGCGGATGTTGTCCGTGATGGTGCCGGAGAATATCACCGGGTCCTGCGCGACGAGCGCGATGGCGCGGCGCAACTCGCCCGGATCGAGATCGGCGATATCGACGCCGTCGAACGAAATCGTTCCTTCTTGCGCCGCGTAAAATCGCAGCAGAAGCTGAAACACGGTCGACTTGCCCGCGCCCGATGGGCCTACCAGCGCCACCGCCTCGCCCGGATTGACGGCGAGCGAAAAACCGTTCAGCGCTGCGGTTTCGGGCCGCAGCGGATAACGGAACCCGACATCCGCGAAGCGCACCGCGCCGCGCGCCGGTGTCGGCAAATGCCTGGGATCGGCGGGGGCGGCAATCGCGGGCGGCACGGTGAGCAGCTCAGCCAGCCTTTCCGAAGCGCCGGCGGCGCGCTGGACGTCGCCCCAGGTCTCGCTGATCGCGCCAACTCCTCCCGCCACCAGCAAGGCGTAGAAGATGAACTGCACAAGCTGGCCGGTACTCATCGACCCGTGCAGCACGTTCTGGGCCCCAACCCATCCCACCATGTCGATGCTGCCGAAAATGGCGAAAACCGCGACAGCCGTCATCACCGCGCGGGCGCGTGTGCGCAGGATCGAAACCGTGAAGGTTTCCTCGACCGCGTGCGAGAAGCGGCGCGTTTCGAACGCCTCGCGGCTGAACGCCTGAACCGTGTGCACGGCGTTCAAGGTCTCCGCGGCATGGGCGCTGGTGTCGGCGAGCCTGTCCTGGCTTCGGCGGCTCAGGCGGCGCACCCAGCGCCCGAAGGCGAGCAGCGGCAACACCACCACGACCACGCCGCCGAGCACGAGCAGGGTGAGATTCCAGCTCGTGGCGAACATCAGGATCAGTCCGCCGAAGAACATCACGACGTTGCGCGCCGCCACCGAGGCCGAGGAGCCCACAACCGTTTGAACCAGCGTCGTGTCCGCGGTCAGGCGCGACAGCACCTCGCCCGTGCGGGTGACCTCGAAGAAAGCGGGAGTCAATCGCAGGACGTGATCGAACACCGCCTTGCGGATGTCGGCCGCGACCCGTTCGCCGATCCAGGTGACGAAGTAGTAGCGGGTGGCCGCCGCCAGCCCCATCACCGCCGCCGCCGCGAAGAACAGGAGAAAATAGCGCGAGATCGCTTCGATCTGGGCCTTGGAGAAGCCGCGGTCGATCAGGCTGCGCAGCATGGCGGGCATGACCAGGGTCGCCCCTGCGGCGATCAGCATCGCCACGAATGCTCCGGCGATCGTCCACTGGTAGGGTCTCAGGAATGGCAGAAGCGCCCGAAGGGGCCGCAGCGAGCGCGATTTGGCCCGTCCTTGCGCCACATAGCCGACCTGCTCGGCGTATTCCTGGCCCGATTGCGACATGACGATGTCCCCGGCTGAACACCCCTATATAGGCGCCGGAACGGGCCCGGGAAGGTTAAATCTGGGTGCGATGGCCTCGCGCTTGCGCCCGCTCCGGCCATCCCCTATAAGCCCCGCTCCTCGCGGAAAAGGGCCGAAAGCCATGAAAAAGGGCATCCACCCCAACTATCACTTCGTCAACGTCCAGCTGAACGACGGCACGTCCTATCGCACGCGGACGACCTGGGGCACCCCCGACCAGAAGCTGACGCTCGACATCGACTCGACCACGCACCCGGCCTGGACCGGCGGCCAGCAGCAGCTCGTCGACCGCGGCGGACGCCTCACGCGCTTCAACAAGAAGTTCAAGGACTTCGTGAAGGGCTGAAAAGCGAAAGGCGAGCGGGGTCGCCCGTTCCCCCCTTCGTTACCCTCCAATCCCAGTTCGCGGTTTCTACTGCGGGCCGCCGAAGGCCTGTTCGAGCATGGCCATCGTGCCGCGCGCCCCGGCAGGAACGTTCGCATTGCCGAACAATACGTCGTCGAGCCGGGCGATCCGCCGGTAGAGGTTGTCGCTGCGCGACAACAAGCTCTGCAGCTTCTCGGGCAGCGCTTCGATGCCATCCGGGCCGCCGCCAAAGCAGATTTCCTTGGAGCCCAGGCGATAGCGATCGCTCTGCGCGTCTTCGGCTTTCATGTCGCCTTCGTGCACCGCGCGCTGCACCAGGAGCCAGCTTGCCGCCTGCATCAGGCGCGTGGTGACCCGCATGCTCTCGCCGGCGTAGAGCATCGCGGTCTTGCGCGGCAGGTGGCGCTGCTCTTCGCGTCCGGGTCCGTCGAGATAGCGCGCCGTTTCTTCGACGAGCGACATGCCCTCATCGAAGGTACGCTGGAACAACGCCGAACCGGTGAAGGACTGCAGGGTCATATCGCGCAGAGAGTCGTCTTCGGCACTGCCCATGAACGCGCCCCGGAACTCATCCCGCGCAAAAGCTATCAACTCGCTGGCGCGGCGCAAGATGCAACAATGCCGTTCGACCGATTAACAAACGCGCGGTGGCGCAACGGCAACGTTCACCGATCCCATGTTAATCATTGACGGAACCGTTAAGGACTCGCGGCGGATCATGCTGCGCCTGCGAGGGTTCAGCGCTTGAAGAACGCATCGGCCGCCGACTTGGTCGCCTGGCGCGCGCCGATCGCCTCGCGGCACCGTGCGATCTCGGCTTCGAGCGCCGCGATGCGCGCGCCGAGTTCGAATTCCGACATCGCCGAGAGGTCTTCGCCCAGCACGATTTCCGGCGGTTTCTTGCGCGGCAGCAGCTCTTCCGGATCGATCGCCATGGTTTCTGTTCCGTTGCAGCGCTGCTATTTTTGTCCGGCAATTCGGGCGGCGCAAGCGATGCAGGCCATCGAGGTTCTTGATTCCGGCCCGCAATACCGGCTCTTCGTTTCGGAAATCGCGGAGCCTCGGCCCGGGCCGGGCGAGGTCTCGATCAAGGTCGCCGCCGCAGGTGTTAACCGAGCCGATCTGCTGCAAGCCCGGGGGATGTACCCCCCGCCGCCGGGCGCCCCTGCGACACTGGGTCTTGAGGTATCGGGGCAGATCGCCGAGGTGGGCGAGCGCGTGCGGGCCTTCAGGCCGGGCGATCCTGTCTGCGCGCTGCTGACGGGCGGAGGGTATGCGGAACATGCGGTGGCGGCGCAAGAATGCGTGCTGCCGGTGCCGCGCGGCGTTTCGAAGACCGATGCCGCTGGGTTGCCGGAGGCTCTTTTCACCGTTTGGACAAACCTGTTCGACACGGCCCGGCTCAAGCCCGGCGAATCGGTGCTGATCCACGGCGGTTCCAGCGGCATAGGCACCGCGGCCATACAGTTGTGCGCCGCACTGGGCTGCACGGTGTTCGCCACCGCGGGCAGTGCCGAAAAGTGCTCCGCATGCGCATCTTTGGGTGCGACACGCGCGATCAACTATCACAGCGAGGATTATGTGCAGGTGGTGCGCGAATCCACCGGCGGCAGAGGCGTGGACGTGATCCTCGACATGGTCGGCGACGATTACATCGAGCGCAACTTCGAGGCCGCGGCGATGAGCGGCCGCATCGTCAACATCGCCTTCCAGGCGGGCGCCACGGCCATGGTGAATTTCGGCCTCATGCTGCAGAAGCGCCTGACGCTGGCGGCCACCACGCTGCGTTCGCGCAGCAACGCCGAGAAGGGCGCGATCCGCGATGCACTCCTGAAAAACGTCTGGCCGCTGATCGAAGCGGGCAAGATCAAGCCGGTGATCGATTCCAAATTCCCGCTTTCCGAAGCGCAAGCGGCGCATGCGCGGATGGCGTCGAGCGCGCATATCGGAAAGATCGTTCTGGTGATGTGACCCCATCGGTTGAAACCGATGTTCGAGGTCCTTTCGGGCGGCGTACAAACGGCCAACGTCGAATCCGGCAGGCCTTTCCCTGGGATTCGGGCGTGAAATCCCGCGCCCCCGCCGCACCGCCCGCTCGAAAGGGGAAAAAGGGGTTGTCGGACCAGAGAATCCCCTTTTACTGGCGCCGCCGACCCGCTAAAACCGGCCATTCCTCGAAAGGTCAAGCCTGACGAGGTCGGATGGAGGGTGAAGCCTCCGCCGGCATAGGGAGAAGACTTTCATGGCCGCCGAAAACAAACCGCTGATGCCAAAAGCCACCGCCGTCTGGCTGGTGGACAACACCTCGCTCAGCTTCGAGCAGATCGCCGACTTCTGCGGCCTGCACCCGCTGGAGGTGAAGGGCATCGCCGACGAGGACGTCGCCAAGGGCATCAAGGGCATGGATCCGGTCGCCGCGGGTCAGTTGACGCGCGAGCAGATCGAGGCGGCGGAAGCCGACCCCGGCGTACGCCTCAAGATGGCCCCGCCCAAGCACAAGATGCCGGTCGTCAAACAGAAGAAGGCGCCGCGCTACACGCCGGTGTCGAAGCGCCAGGACAAGCCCGACGCGGTCTACTGGCTGTTGCGCAATCACCCCGAAATGGGCGACGCCGACATCATCAAGCTGATCGGCACGACCAAGTCGACCATCCAGAAGATTCGCGAGCGTTCGCACTGGAACGCGACCAACATCAAGGCGGTGGACCCGGTGACGCTGGGGCTGTGTTCGCAGCTCGAACTGGATCTTGCGGTGAGCCGCGCCGCAGTTAAACGCGATCGCGCCATCAAACGGGCGGCAAAAGCCGGAACCACCCTGAAGCCCCTCGCGGACGCACCCGGGAGCGGACCGCAGCCGGAACCGGCCCCTCAAACCGAGGAGCAGCCTGCCGAGGAAGTGCACGAGGAAACGGAGACGCCCGAGCCCGCCAACGAGAACGGCGAGAGCTAAGGCAGTACCTCGTAGCGGGCGGCCATGCCCGCGTCCATGTGCTCGCTGACGTGGCAGTGGAACAGCCATGTACCAGGGGCGTCCGGCTTCATGTCGGCGGTCACCATCTGGGCCGGCATCAGGGAAATCACGTCGGTGCGCTGGCCGTTCACCGTCACGGTGTTGCCGTGCCAATGCGGGGTGTGGTTGTTGAACCCCTCGCCGATGGAGACGAGATACCAGCGCACGCGCTCGCCCTTTTTCATGCGCATGACCGGACCGTCGGCGTATTGATAGCCGTTGATTGCGGCGCGGAAATTCTGGGAAGCGAAGCCCGTGCCCAGAATCGGATCGAAGTTGCCGTTCGGATCCTTCGGAAACGACTCGAACCGGTTCAGCCCTTTCGGATCAGAGATGAATTTCCTGATGCTGTCCTCAAACAACAGGCTCTCGTTCTCGTTGTAGATCATGAACAGCGTCACGAATTCGCGGTCGACGTCGTCGGGCGTGCCGTCGGGCCGGGCCATGCCGCGCCGGGTCACCACGATGGCGCCCGTCAGCCCGGTGTTGACGTCGCGCCGTTCCTGGACGTGCGAGTGATAAAGCCACACGATCGAACTGGGATCGTTGGGGCCCGGGCCGGCTCGCGCGGGCACCTGCCATATGTAGGTGAACGTCTTGCCCGGCGCGACGCTGTCGCCCGGTTTGTCGCGTGCCGCCATGCCGTCGTTGTACAGCGAGCCCTCGGCCGCCTTCTCGTACAGCACACCGTGCGGATGCAGGCTGTAGGGATGCGTGCCGTTGTTCTTGAACACGATGCGGATGGTGTCGCCCACCTCGGCGTGGATGGTGGGCCCCAGAATGCCCAGATAGGCCTCGTCGGGTGTACGCGGCTTCAGATGCGTGAAGGTGGCGTCGGTGTATTGGCGATAGACCGCCTTGCGGTAGACGCTGCCGATGAGGTGGGACCCGCGCGTCGCGAAGAACTTGGCGTAGCCCATCGGGGCCATGCCCATCATCTGGTCCTTGCCGCCCGGCATGTAGTTCCAGTCGACTTCGTCGGCGGCGATGTAGTATTGCCGGACCTCCGCCGAAGCCGAGCCGAACGCCAGCGCGGCAAACGCCAGTGCGAGTGCGAGCCCCCTCACCTTGCTCTCCCTATTTCGAGAACTCGACCGGCTGCCACATGTCTTCGCCGACGAAGGTGCGGTACTTCTCGAAACCCGCGACCATGGCGTCCGACTTATCCTTGGGCGTCTGCGCCAGCATGGCCTTTTCCATGTCCTGATCGCGCTTCTTGTCGGGGTCCAACGCCGCAAAGCTCTTCAGGTGTTCGATGAGAAGGATGTTCGCGTCGCCGCCCGCCGAATTTACCTTCACCATCACCTCGTAGGAATCGATCATGCCGTGCGCTTTGGCGTATTCCTCGCCAGGCACCCAGCTCTTCTTGAGGCCCGTGAGATAGTCGTCGATGTGATTGGGATCGCATTTGATCGCGGTCACGGAATAGACGCCCTTCTCCGGCGACCAGTCGACCCACGGTTCCGCCGAAGCGGCCGCGGCGACTGAGAACGCACAGGCGCCGGCAAACAGAATCGCTTTCATGATGACTTCCTCCTCCTGCCCGGGGCACGCTGGGATGTTGTTCGGTGATTTCCGGGGACCCGCCCTCGATGGCCCCTGTTAGAGAGAATGATTATTAATGGCACTAAAGAAACTTGCCAAGACGTTCTTGGCAGTTGCTCGAACAGCGTGCCGTGCGGCAGCGGAAGCCGAACTGAAATAGCCACCTAAAATGGCCACGGGCTTCCGTAAGCGGAAGGCTCGACGCGGTTAATTCCGGACCTGCGCCATGAGGGCAAGCGGCCGGCCTTCGTTGTCGTTGAAAAACGCCATCCATTCTTCGGTGCCGTCGGGATGGCGATGGACCATGTGCGGCGCGCCGACGAATTGCACTCCCCGCTCGTCGAGGGTCGCGTGCGACTGCCGGATGTCCGCAACGCGGAAGTAGAGAATCGATTCACCCGGGCCCGCGTTGTCGTCCTTCTGCAGATAGAGGCGGACGCCGCCGCAATCGAAGAACGCAAGATCGCCGAACGAGTAGAGGTGGGTCAGGCCGAGCATGTCGGCGTACCAGCGCCTTGCGGCGTCGATGTCCTTCACGCGGCGAGAGACCTGTCCGATAGCCGTGATGGGAGCCTCAGTCGTCATTTTCATTTCCTCGATCGCCAACGCCGTGTGGCGCGCAACCCCCGCCCAGTGCCGGAGTTGCTTCCGCCGCAAAAAGCCGAGCTTTCCGATCGCGTTTGCCACATGGTATTTCACCGCGTCGGCGCTGATGCCGCGGCGTGCCGCGATCTGGCGGTTCGTCAGGCCGTGGCGCACCGCATCGACCACGCGCCACTCGGCGGGGGTGAGCACGTCGTCGTGGGGCGGGCGTCCGCGTTTGCTCGGCATGGACCGAAACCTAGCAAACGCAGATGTGCTTTTCCCTCCCCTTTCATACGCGCCCTGGCGCTCGCGTTGCGGAAGGATTTTGCCGCCCGATCGTCCACGCACGATTCAAGCGGAAGGCCGGCGTTCCTAAGCGGCCGTTTCGGGCTTTCTGGGGTCAAGTTCGAGCGCGGCGGGCGAAGACTCATGGGGTACCGGCTCAAAGCGCTCGCGGAACTCCTCCGGTGGCGCCGACTTCCGCCCCACGCGCACCGCCGTGAAACCGAGCATCAACACATGCACGGCTGCGGTGAAGAAGAACAGCGAACGGGCTCCGAAGGCATCCATCACCGTTGCGGCAAGGGTGGGGCCCAGCACCGAAGCGATCGAATTGATGAGGAGCAGCGTGGCGGAGGTCTCCACAAAAGCCTCGCGCGGGATTCGATCATTGGCGTGCGCCACCGACAAGCCGTAGAGCGGCAGCATCAGAACGCCGAAAATCCCGATTGCCGCCAGCAGCGTGTGGTGGGATTTCCCGCCGAACAGCGCGATCAGCAATCCGGCGCCCGCTGCCGCAAGGCAGGTACCGGCGATCACGTAGCGGCGATCCATGCGATCCGAGAGCCTGCCGACCGGCACCTGCACCAGCGCGCCGCCCAGCGTGAAGGCGCACATGAAGAGCGCCACCGATCCGTTCGAAAGCCCCTGCGCCTGCGCGTAAACCGGTCCCATCGTCCACACCGCGTTGTTGGCGAGTCCCACGGCAATGCAGCCCGCCACCCCCACCGGCGAGATGCGGTAGAGGCGCAAGGGGCGCAGTTTGGGAACCGCCGCCGGTGCGGGCTGCCTCAACTCGGTCAAGCCGACGGGCACGAGACACAGCGCGTAGCAGATCGTGGCCAGACTGAAGAGAACGAAGCTCTCGGGCCGTGCGGTCGTGACCAGAAGCTGTCCGATCATGATGCCCGTGAAGTTCACGCTCAGATACGCGGCGAAGATGCTGCCGCGCGTCTCGTTGCGGGCCTGGTCGTTCAGCCAGCTTTCGAGCACCATGTAGATGTTGGCGGCGGCGAAACCGAATAGACCGCGCAAGGTAATCCAGGCCGGAATGCTGACCACGATCGACATGGCGAGCGTGGCGGCCGCGGTAAGTCCCGCCGAAACCACGAACGTGCGGATGTGGCCGACGCGGGCGAGCCAGCGCGGTCCGGTGAAGCAGCCGATGACGAAGCCCGCGAAATAGGCCGAACCGATAAGGCCGATAGCGAGTGTGGAAAACCCCTCCGCGTGGGCGCGCACCGGAATGAGCACGCCCAACGTTCCGTTGCCGACAAGGTAGATCAGGGTCGCAAACAGGATGGCGGCGAGCGAAGCCAGCTTCGGAACCATGGGGCGAATCCATCAACCCGGCATGCGGCCGATTGAAGGCGGCCAGCCTGCAAACTGTGCATGGGGGCCGCGTTATTTGAGGGCGAACGCCACCAGCACGATACCCGCCACAACCGCAATCAGGAATATTACGAGGGCGATCTCCATGTACTTGTCGAGGATGGCTTTCGCCTGTTCGCCGAACCAGTACACCAGAAGGCCCTCGATGACGATGAACCGTATGCTGCGGGCCAGCGCGGCGAAGAACACGAACCCCGCGAAGGGCACGCCGGCCAGCCCCGCCGAAATGGTCACGAGCTTGAACGGGATGGGCGTCACACCCTGGATCGCGATGAGATAGGCGTGGGCGGCATAGGCTTCGCGGTAGGGTTCGACGTTGAAGTGGAAGGCATGGGCGATCCAGATGCCCACGGTGTCCCAGGCAAGCGCCCCGATGGCGTAACCGAAGCAGCCGCCGATCACGCTCCATAACGCGCACCAGGCGGCGAGGTGGAAGCAGCGTTTGCGGTCCGCCAGCATCATCGGAAGCAGCATGACGTCGGGCGGAATTGGAAAGCAGGATGCTTCCGCAAACGCAAAGGCGGCCAACGCGGCCCAGGCGTGGCGTCCTTGCGCGTTTTTCATCATCCACGCATAGACCGCGCGCAAGCCCCCGCTCCGCCGCCCTGCCGTCTCGCCGTTCATCCAGATTGTCCCTGCGAAAGGCTCTTTCCTAGCAACGCCGGGCCGCCCCGTCCATGCGCCCGCTTGTGCCGCCGGTCGTCGGCACCCTAACCTCGCCGCTGCAAGATCGACCGGGAGCGGTCATGGCAACGCGCAGGAAAACCGGAAACAAGCCTCTCTCGAAGAGCGCCTCGGCCCGCAAACCGCCCAAATCGGCGAGAATCAAGAAATCCGCGGCCAAATCCATCGCGCGGCCGCGCCGGGCGCCGGCCCCGCACAAGGCGCCGGGCATCGGCGTGCGCCACCGACCCGATCCGCGCAGTCCCTACGAGATCGGTCTCGAAAAGAACCCGGCAAACTACCAGTCGCTGACGCCCCTGGGATTTCTGGAGCGTGCCGCGCGCGCGTTTCCGGACCATCCGGCGATCATTCACGGCGGTTCGGTGACCGGCTACGCCGGATTTTATGCCCGCGCGCGGCGGCTTGCCTCTGCGCTCGCCAAGGCGGGAATCAAGCGGGGTGAAACCGTTTCGGTGATGCTCGCCAACACGCCCGCGATGTTGGAGGCGCATTACGGAGTGCCGATGCTGGGCGCCGTGTTGAACACGCTGAACACCCGGCTGGATGCGCCCGCCATTGCATTCATGCTCGATCACAGCGAGGCCAAGCTCCTGATTACCGACCGGGAGTTCGCGCCGGCGGTCAAACAGGCGCTGCAAAAAACCGGACGCAAGCTTCTGGTCATCGACTACGACGACCCGCAATTCCCGCAGAGCGGCGAGTGGATCGGCGGTCTCGACTACGAAGCGTTCCTCGCCGCGGGCGATCCGGAATACGACTGGCCGGGGCCGAGGGACGAGTGGGACGCGATCTCGCTCAACTACACCTCCGGCACCACCGGCAATCCCAAGGGCGTCGTCTATCATCATCGCGGCGCCGCGCTGATGTGCTATGCCAACACGATCGCCACCGGAATGCAGCGCCACGCGGTCTATCTCTGGACCCTGCCGATGTTCCACTGCAACGGCTGGTGCTTTTCCTGGTCGGTCGCCGCCGCGGCGGGTACGCATGTGTGCCTGCGGCAGGTGCGCGCCAAGGCGATGTACGACGCCATTGCCGATCACAGAGTGACGCATCTTTCCGGCGCGCCGATCGTGATGTCGACCCTGCTCAATGCGGCGAAGGAGGAGCGGCGCAGCTTCTCGCACGCCGTGAACTTCATCCACGCCGCCGCACCGCCGCCGCAATCGACCATGCTCGCCATGATCGACGCAGGCTTCACGCTCACCCACGCCTACGGCCTCACCGAGACCTACGGTCCGGCCGCGCTCAACGAATGGCACGCGGAATGGGACCGCCTGGACCTCGCGGAGCGGGGGTTGAAACGCGTCCGCCAGGGCGTGCGCTATCCCGCGTTGGAAGCGCTGGATATCCGCGATCCGGTCACGGTGGAGCCGGTGCCCGCCGACGCGGCCACGCTTGGCGAAGCCATGTTCCGCGGCAACATCGTGATGAAGGGCTATCTCAAGAATCCCGCCGCCACGGCCAAGGCGTTCGAAGGCGGCTGGTTTCATTCCGGCGATCTGGGCGTGATGCATCCGGACGGCTACATCCAGCTCAAGGACCGCTCCAAGGACATCATCATCTCGGGCGGCGAGAACATCTCCTCGATCGAGGTCGAGGACGCCCTGATGAAGCATCCGGGCGTGCTCTATGCGGCGGTCGTTGCCAAGCCCGACCCGAAATGGGGTGAATGCCCATGCGCCTTCGTCGAATTGAGGCCGGGCTTCTCGCACGTCGCCGCTGCGGACCTCATCGCCCATTGCCGCGATCACCTCGCCCACTACAAGTGCCCGCGGAGCATCGTCTTTCTGGAGCTGCCGAAAACCTCCACGGGAAAGATCCAGAAGTTCAAGCTGCGCGTTCTGGCGAAAGAGCCGGCTTGAACACGGGCCGCTGACGTTAGGTCAGAATTTTCGCCGCTCATAATTCCCGCTTGCAGCAGGGTTGCAAATCGATCGTCCGTACGCGACCGTGATCGGCGCATCACCAGTCTCCCGGAAATTCATGGCCGCACCGCCGAAAGAGGCGCCGCCCGAAATCGCGAGCGCAGCAGCTTTCAACGAAGCGGCGGCGCGCGCGGGTTGGCCCATTTTGTGCGACGACACCTGCGACTTCACTCATCCGATGCTGGGCGGACTGCTCGAGTTGTGGCGCGAGGAAGCGGAACAGGGCATCCCCGAGCGGCAGGAAATGACGGCGCGAAAGCTGCAACCCTTCATGAGCAACGTGGCGATCTACGAACGCCTGTCGGAACGAACGCAGCGGCGCTATCGCGTGCGGCTGATGGGCAGCAACATCGTGCAGCACTACGGCGAGCTCACCGGCAAATACATCGACGAGGTGGTGCCGGAAAAATACCTGGCGCGATGGTATGCACTTTCGGACGTCGCGATTTGCGGGCGCAAACCCGTGCGGGTGCTGTTGCGGGCGGACACCTTCGACAAGTCCCACATCGTCGCGGAGTACCTCTGCGCACCCCTTCTGGCGGACGGCGGCGGAGCGAAATTCGTGCTCCTCGGCATGGTCTTCGACGGGCGCCGGCCGTGGAGCGTGGTCGAGGATGAGGCCCGCAGGAAACTCGGTCTGCTCGTCGCCCCCGGCTCCTGAAAGCCAACTTGCCGCATGACCGCGCTTGATTTGTCAAATATTTCGATATATGTGGAAATATCGAAGGAGAGATCGGTGGCTGCATCCGACGAACAAGCCAGATTGGCCCGCTTCGCCGACATGCTGTCGGCGATGGGCACCGAGCCCAGGTTGAGAATCGTGCGCCTGCTGCTGACCGCGCACCCGCACGGCATGGTCGTGGGCGAGATCGGCAGCGAGCTTGCCATCCCCAATTCCACCCTTTCCCATCATCTCGACAAGCTGAAGAACGAGAACCTCGTCACCGTGAAGCGCGAAGGCGTGTTCCTGCGCTACATGGCCAACCACGAGGCGTTGCAGGAACTGTTGGCATTCCTCTACGCCGAGTGTTGCACGCGTAATCAGGTCGTCGAGCCCGAGAAGATCACCTGTTGCTGAAAGGACCAGATCGATGAGCGACGTAAAGGAAACGGTCCGCACCAAGTACGCCGAAGCCGCCAAACGCGTGACGGCGACAGGCCAGACTTCCTGCTGCGGCGAACAAAAGAAGTGTGGATGCGGCGACGACAGGGGTAATTCGTATCTCTACGACGCCGCGCAGATCGGATCGCTGCCGGAGACGGCCGTGCTTGCCTCGCTCGGCTGCGGAAACCCCACGGCGCTTGCCGAACTAAAGCCCGGCGAGGTCGTGCTCGACCTCGGCTCCGGCGGCGGCATCGACGTGCTTCTGTCGGCGCGGCGGGTGGGCCCGACAGGCAAGACCTACGGCCTCGACATGACCGACGAAATGCTGGCGCTGGCCAACGAGAACAAGGCGAAGTCGGGGCTTGCCAACGTCGAATTCCTGAAGGGCGAGATCGAGGCGGTGCCGCTGCCCGACAACTCGGTCGACGTGATCATCTCCAACTGCGTCATCAACCTGTCGGGAGACAAGGACAAGGTGCTGCGCGAAGCCTTCCGCGTGCTGAAGCCCGGCGGGCGTTTTGCGGTCTCCGACATCGTCGTTCGCGGCGAGGTTCCGGAACAAATCCGCAAGGACGTGCTGTTATGGGCGGGCTGCGTCGCCGGCGCCTTGCAGGACACCGAGTACACCGCCAAGCTGAAGGCCGCAGGATTCGTCGAAATCGGCATTGAGCCGACCGAAGTGCACAAGGCCGAAAAGGCCCGCGAATGGTTCAAGGAAATCGGCGTCGATTTCGAGACCGTGGCGCCTTTCATCGAAGGCAAGTTCGTCAGCGCCTTCATCCGCGCCACCAAACCCGGCGGCGGCTGCTGCGATTGATGGAGGCGTGCGATGGAGGTCCCCACAAATGCCTGCTGCGTCGGCGGACCGGCCGTGAACCAGCCGCCGATCACTGCGGCGGATATGCTGTTCCTGGCGGTCATGTCCGTTGCCGGTGTGTTGATCGTGCTGGTATCCGCGATGAGTACATGGATGTAAGAAGATGAACGCAAACACCATCATATTCGCCTGCTCGGGCGCCTCAGACGTCGGCGAAATCGCGGACCGGGCGGCTCGGAAGCTGAGGAGCGAAGGCACCGGCAAAATGCACTGCATGACCGCGGTGGGCGCCGGCGTGGAGAGCTTCCTGAAGTTCTACCGGCAGTCGACCGACCCGATCCTGGCGATCGACGGCTGCGCGCTCAATTGCGCCACGAACTGCGTGAGCAAGGCCGGGCTGTCCGTGTCGCATAGTGTGAACCTTGAAGCACTCGGCTTCAAAAAGGGAGAAACGCCGGTGACCGACGAGCGCATCACTCAGGTTGCGCAAGCCGCACGCCAAATGATGAACGGGGGACCGTGACGCATGTCTGAACCGCTCTACAACGTGTTGTTCCTGTGCACCGGCAATTCCGCCCGCTCGATCATGGCGGAGGCCATCCTCGCCAAGGACGGCGGGGGCCGGTTCCGCGCCTTCTCCGCGGGAAGCCATCCCAAAGGAGCCGTCAATTCGCTCGCTCTGAGAGTCATCGAGGACTTCGGATATCCGACGGCGGGCTTGCGCTCAAAACCGTGGGAGGAGTTTTCCGGCGAAGGCGCATCGCGACTCGACTTCGTGTTCACCGTCTGCGACAACGCCGCGGGCGAGGTCTGTCCGGTGTGGCCGGGACAACCGATGACGGTGCATTGGGGCATCGAGGACCCCGCCGCCGCCACCGGCACTGAGATCGAGCAGGAGCGGGCCTTCGTCACGGCCTTCCGCTATCTGAAGAACAGGATTGCCGCGTTTGCCGCCCTGCCGATCGCCAAGCTCGACAGGATCGCGTTGAAGAAACACATCGACGACATCGGCCGCACGGAAGGCGCGACCTCGAAGACATGATCACAATCTACCACAACCCCGATTGCGGCACCTCGCGCAACACGCTGGCGCTGCTGCGTCATGCCGGTGCGGAGCCGCAGGTCATCGAGTATCTGAAGGCCCCGCCCTCGCGCGACGAACTCGGCGGCCTGATTGCACGCGCCGGACTCGCCGTGCGCGATGTCGTGCGCCGGAAGGGCACGCCCTATGCCGAGCTCGGACTCGACAAGGCGGACGACGGCGCGCTCATCGACGCGATGGCCGCCCATCCCATCCTGATCAACCGGCCGATCGTCGTGAGTGAGAAGGGCGTGGCGCTGTGCCGTCCTTCGGACGTCGTGCTCGATCTGTTGCCGCGCCTTCCCGCCGGCGAATTCCTGAAAGAAGAAGGCGCGCCGTTTCTTTATGACGAGAAGATGCCGGGGGCCAATCCGGCGCTGGTGGCCGCGCTCAAGGCCGAGGATCTGCCCACCGGCGATCTCGACGAGCCTAACCGCACCTTCCATGTCTATCGCACGCTCGCCGGCGTAGTCGCCGGATTCGGCGGCTACGAGCGCTATGGCGAAGATGTGCTGTTGCGCTCGATCGTCGTGAAGCCGGAGGCGCGGGCCGGGCGCATCGGGCGCAATCTGGTGCCGCTTCTGCTCTACCGGGCGTTCCGCGAAGGCGCGCGCCAAGCCTGGCTCCTTACCGAACACGCCGCCGGTTTCTTCGAGAAAATCGGGTTCCGGCAGCGCACGCGCGACGAGGCGCCGTCTGCCGTGCTTCAGACGCGGCAGGCGAAATCGCTTTGTCCCGCCGGCGCCACATTGATGTCCAAGCAGATCGGGTTCTGATGTCCAACTTCGAGCGTTATCTGACCGTCTGGGTCGCTCTTTGCATCGTTGCGGGCATCGCGCTGGGACAGATCATGCCGAGCGCGTTCCAGGCCGTCGGCGCGGCCGAGATTGCCAGGGTCAACCTGCCGGTCGCCGTGCTGATCTGGCTGATGATCATTCCCATGCTGCTCAGGATCGATTTTGCGGCGCTGCGCGAAGTCGGAAAGCACTGGCGCGGGATCGGCGTCACCCTGTTCATCAACTGGGCGGTGAAGCCCTTCTCGATGGCGGCGCTGGGCTGGTTGTTCATCGGCTGGCTGTTCCGCCCGCTGCTGCCGGCGGGACAGATCGACAGCTATATTGCGGGGCTTATCCTCTTGGCGGCCGCGCCCTGCACCGCGATGGTGTTCGTGTGGTCGAACCTGTCCAAGGGCGAGCCCCATTTCACCCTGACGCAGGTCGCCCTCAACGACACGATCATGGTCTTTGCGTTTGCGCCCATCGTGGGGCTCCTGCTCGGCCTTTCGGCGATCACCGTGCCTTGGGACACGCTGGT
>DATKOE010000086.1:0-6298 GCA_035524815.1 Rhizomicrobium sp. | reverse complement strand
CCGCCGCGTCGAAGGGTGACGCTTCGACGCCGCCATCCGCCTTCCGAAATGCGCTATGGTGGCGGTAACATCGCCCCGCCGGAGAGCCCCATGAAACCGATCCTGTATGCCGTCGCGCTGGCGTTCGCCACCCACGCCGCGTCCGCCGCGTTCGTCGAGACCTTCAAGGAAAAGACGCTGCCGCTCGACAAAACGGGCGTGAACGGCTGGATGACGCTCACCGGCTCGGGCCAGGCGACGGTCAAGCTGTTCAACCGCAACGGACGCGGCGTGATGGAGGTCGACGGGCGTGGCGACCGCCGCAACATCTATTGGGCGATCGTCAAGCACGATGTCACCGCAGACATCGACATGAACGCGCTGTTCAAGCCCGGGCACGCGATCCGCATGGAAGCCAAGGTGCGCATCAGCGAGGCCCCGCGGCGCGTGCATTTCCAGCTCAACACCAACCGCACCACCGATTACGACGCGAATCTGAGGGAGTTCGATCTCGCCGACACGAACTGGCACGTGCTCACCTGGACGCGGCAACCCGGCAGCGACCTCGACGTCAAGCCGGGCGACCACGTCGCCGTCACCTTCGGCGTGACCGACATGGGCCGCGCCGTCTACGCCTGCGAGTTCGAGTACATCAAGGCGGAGGTCGTCGATACGGCCACGGCCGGACCGGACAAGGGCATGCCGCTCGTCTATCGCCCGCCGATCGCCCCGCTCGACAGCTTCAAGAACGCGGTGGAGGTCAAAGAGGACGCCACCTTCGATGCGGCCTATCCGTGGGTGAACTACGGCGCCTGGTCGAACATGAGCGATCCCGAAGGCAGCCAGGGCGTGGAGATCCTCTCGGCCACGGGCACGCAGACGATCATCCTCAGATGGGATCTGTCCGCCTTCAAAGGCCGCGAGCCGGACGGCTGGGGCGTGGTCGCGCTCACCACCGACCACATCGAATGGGCGCCGACCAACCAGGAGGAGTTCGGTTTCCTGCGCGCGGTCGAGATCAAGGGCGGCGATCCCGCCTGGGACCGCAAGACCGTGACGCGCGACAGCTTCATGCAGGGCAAGCCCGAACTCGACGTCTTCAACGGCCAACTCATCGTCGACGCCGCTCCCGCCATTCATCGCGGCGAGACCACGCTCTTCCGCATCAACCCGGCGGTGATGGCGCGGCTGATCTCCGGCGAGACCAAAGGCATCGCCATCTATCCCCAAGGGGCGGTGAACGCTTCGTTCGCCTCCAGCCAGTCGCCCAACCCGCAATACCGCCCGCGGCTCTACTTCAACCTGAAGCAGCCGTCACCTTGAACGCGCACCGCGGCGGAGCACGGCGCGCGCGGACGCAGCGTCCCTCCGCCGGGCCGGCGCTCCCAGTTTGCGAGATTTGTTAGTTAGCCGCTCCGGAACCCTTCCACCGCGACGGCGTTGTCAGGGAAAGCTCGACGCGCGTGGCGGGAACCGCTTCGCGCCGGAGGGAACCTCTGGGAGAACCATCCATGACCGTGAAATACAGTCTTCTCGCAGGCATTGCACTCGCGGCCCTGGCGCTGGCGCCCGCGGGCGCGCAGAGCACCAGCACGGCGAATCCGCAGTCGACCGGCACGTCCATGAGCAGCACGACGGGTAGCAGCTCGACGGGTTCGGGGACCAGCAAGCACCATCGCCGCCACCTCCACGCCGCAGCCCATCATGCGGCGATCCATCATAAGGCCAAGAGCGCTTCCACCGACACGGGGATGATAAGCGCCGACATGCGCTCGCGCAGCGCCGCCAACTCCTCGGAAGTCGCCGAAACGCAACGTCTCAACGAGCAACAACTGCAGATGGCGGAACGCGGCGGCACGGCAACGGGATCGGGCATGTCGACCGCGGTCGGCGCGGGAAACGGCAACGAGAACGCAGCCACCTTCAGCAGCGGCACGCAAACGGGCAGCGGCAATGCCGGCACGACGAGCGGCGGCACGAGCACCAGCACGAACGGCAACAACAACATGAACTCCGGCAACAACACGAACAGTTCCAGCACCAATTCGAGCAACAGCCAGGGATCGTCGCCTCCGCAATAGGCGACTTGCAGCGTGAGGCGCCGGGATGACCCTCTCGCGTCAGAGAATTGCGCCATGTCCGAGCGCTCCGATCGCAATGCCGAGCACATGCCCGAAAGCGAGGAGGACGAACAACGCGAATTGGTCGCGCAACAGGCCCGCCAGGCCGTGGCGCTGGGGCGGATGCGCTACGTCCTGGCGCTGAGCGTGGTGCTGGTCGCCATCATGTTCGCACTGATCTGGTTCCGCGCGCTGTAGGCGCTATTCCAAGTCGGGGTACGGGCCCCTGCCCCCGCCGGCGATGAAGCGGTCGATGTGCTGCGTCAGCACCGGCAGCGGGACCGAGCCGAGCTGCAGCACCGCATCGTGGAAGGCGCGGATGTTGAACTTCGGCCCCAGTGTCTTCTCGGCCTTGGCGCGGGCCTGACGGATCGCCATCTCGCCCATGTAATAGGACAGCGCCTGCCCCGGCCAGGTGATGTAGCGATCGACTTCGGTTTCGATTTCGTGATCGGGAAGCGCGGTGTTGTCGTGCATGTATTGGATCGCCTGCGCCCGCGTCCAGCCCTTGGCGTGAATGCCGGTGTCGACCACCAGCCGCGCCGCGCGCCAGATCTGATAGCCCAGCATGCCGAAGCGGTCGTAAGCGCTGTGGTACATCCCCATCTCCTGGCCCAGCCATTCGCAGTAAACCGCCCAGCCCTCGCCATAGGCCGAGATGTAGGTGTTGCGGCGGAAGGCCGGCAGCGACTTGTCCTCCAGCGCCAGCGGCATCTGGAAGGCGTGGCCCGGCGCGGATTCGTGCAGCGTGAGCGCGGTCAGTCCGTAAAGCGGGCGATGCGGCAGATCGTAGGTGTTGAGGTAGAACACGCCGGGACCGCCGCGGCCCGCCGTGTAGAACTTGGCGATCGCCGGCGGCACGGCAACGATGGCGAAGCGCGAGCGCGGCAGCAGCCCGAAATAGAGCGCGGCCTTGCCGTCGAATTCCTTGGCGATCCAGGCGGCGCGGTAGAGCAGGTCCTGCGGCGTCCTGACGTAGAACCTGGGATCGGTGCGCAGGTACTTCAGGAAGGCCGGCAGATCGCCCGCGAAGCCGGTTTGCCGCATGACGGCGATCATCTGGGCGCGCAGCTTGGCCACTTCGCCCAGCCCGAGCTTGTGGATTGCTTCGGGCGACTCGTCGAGGGTGGCGTATTCGATGATCTGCTGACGGTAATACGCCTTGCCGTCGGGCAGCGCTTCAGCGGCGAGCGTCAGGCGCGCGCGGGGCACGTATTCGTCGCGCCAATAGGCAAGCAGGGTGCGATAGGCCGGCTGCACCGTCTGCCGGATCACCTTGAGCGCGTCGGCGCGCAGCCGCGCCTGCTCCGCGGCCGGGACGGTGGAGAGCATCTGCTTGAACGGCTCGTAGAACGGCGTGTCTTCGGGCTTGCCGTTGGCGACCGCGGCGATGGCGCCGTCGCGGCCCTGCAAGGTCACCCGCGGCGGGGTGAAGCCGCGCGCTTCGCCCGCGCGCATCTCGTCCATCTCCTCGCCGAAATAGCGCGGGATGTCGCGCATCTGCAGAATCCAGTTGCAGTAATCCTGCACGGTGCGGAACGGGCGGCGGGCGCGATCCTCGAAGTCGCTCCAGAAGCTGGAATCCGAATTGGCCGGCATCTCGTAGGCGCGGAACTGCTGATCGGCGATGAGATTGGCGATGTCGAAGCGGAACACCTGCGCGTTGACCTGCTCCTTCAAGGACAACAACCCGCCGGGGATGGCGTCGAGCTTCTTCATCACCATGCGCCAATAGCGCAGGCGGTCGAACTGCGTGGCGGGGTCGACCTTGGGAAGGCGGTCGGGGACGGGGCGCGTGTTGTTCTCGTCGTCGGCGAAGCTGGCCACGCGCCAGGCCCATTCGGAATCGTAGAGCGCGCGAAGCTGCGCATCCGCGGGAGCGGCGAATGCGGGAGCCGCCGCAAGACCGAGCACCGTCACAACAGCAAGTATTCGCATAATTCCTCCCGGCCGACTTCAGTCCGGCTCGCCCGTTTCAGAATCGATCACCGCCCAACCGTAGCCAAGCACGCGCCACGAGCCGGTGCGGCGCGTCAGCACGAGCGCCCAGCCGCCGGTTTCCGCAAACGGCCGGCCGCCGTTGACGCCGCTCCAATGCGTACGCAGCGCGAAATAGGCACGCTCGCCTTCCCGGCTGAAATCGTGCACTTCCTCGAAGGTGTGGCGCAGGCCCGCGACCCCGGCGAGATGCGCGCGCATCTGTGTTGCCCAGCGTGCCACGGCATCCGGTCCGGTGAAGACATAGGGCGGAAAGTTCTCGACGATGGTCACGCCGTCATCGGCGAAGATGCCGTCCGGCGAACCGAGCGCGCCGTTCTCCATGTACTGTGCCAGAAGCTCGGCCAGCGCGATCACGCCGGGATCGGGCGCGCTCATCCCTTGAACCCCGTGGCCACGAGGTAGAGCTCCACCGATTCCGCACGCGAGGCGGGCGGCTTGACGTGCTTGACCTCCGAAAAGCGCTTCTTGACCTTGACGAGGATCTCGTTGCTGGCGCCGCCCTGGAACACCTTGCCGACGAAGGCGCCGCCGGGCTTGAGCACGTCCATCGCCACGTCGAGCGCAGCCTCGAACAGCGCCAGCGTGCGGATGTGGTCGGTCCCGCGATGGCCGGTGGTGGGCGCGGCCATGTCGGTGAGCACGACGTCGGCCGGCCCGTCTAGCGCCTTCTTCAACAGCGCCGGCGTGGCGTCGTCGAGCAGATCGGCCTGTAAGAACACGACCCCGGCAATGGGCTCCATCTCGATCACGTCGGCGGCTACCACGAGGCCCGCATCGCCCACGCGCTCGGCCGCGATCTGACTCCAGCCGCCCGGCGCCGCGCCGAGATCGAGCACGCGCCCGCCGCGCTTCAACAGGTGGAAGCGGGCGTCGATCTCCTTGAGCTTGAAGGCTGCGCGCGAGCGGTAGCCCTTGGCCTTGGCGGCGGCGACATAGGGATCGTTGAGCTGGCGCTCCAGCCAGCGCGTGGAAGACGCGGTGCGTCCGCGCGTGTTGCGCACCCGGCGATCGCTGCCCGTCATCGCCGCGCCTCCGCGGAGAGTTCGCGCAGGATTCCCTCGCGCAGGCCGCGGTCGGCAACGCGCAGGCGCGCGCACGGCCACACGTCGCAGATCGCGGAGAAGATCGCGCAGCCGGCGACGATGAGATCCGTGCGCTCGTAGCCGATGCAGCCGAGCAGGGCGCGGGCCTCGCGCGGAAGGCAGACGATCCGGTTCACCACCTCGCGCATGTCGGCGCAATCGTGCCAGGACGAATCCACCCGCGCCCGCATGTAGCGCGGCAGATTGAGCGCCACGCCCGCCAGCGTGGTGACCGTGCCGGACGTGCCGAGAAGATGATGGCGGGTGAGATCGAAAGCGCCGCGGCGCTCCATGTCGCGCCGCACCGCCTCGAAGCGGCCGCGCAGGTCTTCGCGCATGGCGGCGAAGCGTTCCCGGTCGGGACGGCCTCCATTGATCTCCGACAGCGACATCACGCCCAGCGGAATGGAGGCGAAATGGACGATGAGCGGCCGGCGGCCCTCGCGCTTCAGCCAGATCGCCTCGGTCGAGCCGCCGCCGATGTCGAACACCAGGGCGCCTTCGTATTCCTCGCCGATGAGCGGGGCGCAGCCGAGCGCGGCCAGGCGCGCCTCCTCCGCCGGGCTGATGACGGAAAGCGAAATGCCCGCCTCGCGCGCGGCGCGATCGACCAGCAGCTGCGCATTGGCGGCCTGGCGGCAGGCCTCCGTGGCCACGGCGCGCAGGTGGTGGACGCGCAGGCGGTCTATCCGCCCGGCGCACACCTTGAGCGCGGCCACGGTGCGGTCCATTGCCGCCTCCGTGAGCAGGCCGGTGCCCGCCAGGCCCTCGCCCAGCCGCACGATGCGCGAAAAGGAATCCACGATCCGCAACGTTCCGTCGCGCCCCGGCCTGGCGATCAACAGGCGGCAGTTGTTGGTGCCCAGGTCCAGCGCCGCCAGGACCGGCGGGGCCCGCCGCCGCCCGCGGCCTCGCCTTCGCCTCCGGGACGGTTTTGTCGCCTTTTCCATCGCCCGGCCCCCCGAGGCCGCTGAGTCCGGCGACGCTAGCACGGTACGTCCTTGAAATGAGCAGGGAAATGAGGATAAAGGGGGCCCCCTGCTGGGGGATCGTCTAACGGTAGGACTGCAGACTCTGACTCTGCCTGTCTAGGTTCGAATCCTAGTCCCCCAGCCA
>DATKOE010000085.1:0-10922 GCA_035524815.1 Rhizomicrobium sp. | reverse complement strand
CAGACGGTTCTGGTCGTCTATCTCGGTGTGGCGGCGGCTTCGATCGCGGTGCTGCACTGGCTCGAAGCGCACCAGGACTGGAAATCGAACGCCATCGTCAAGCTGCGCGCTTATCTTCCGGCGCTGATCCAGTTCGCGTTCGGCACGTTGTGGAGCGCCTTCTTGGTGTTCTATTGGCGCAGCGGCGTGGTTGCGGCGTCCTGGCCGTTCCTCTTGGTGCTTGCGGCGATCTTCGTCGGCAACGAGGTGTTCAAGCGTTACCACACGCGCCTTGTCTTCACGACGACGCTTTTCTTCTTCGCTCTGATCTCCTACGCGGCCTTCATGGTGCCGGTGTTCGTGCACAAGATCGGCCAGCTTGTGTTCTTGCTCAGCGGCGCGGCGAGCGTGATTTTCTTCGCGGCGTTTCTCTGGCTCCTGAACATACTGAGCCAGGGCAAGCTCGGCGAAATGAAGCGGCAGATCGCGATCGGCGGCGTGACCGTCTACGCGGCGGTTACGGGCCTATACTTCCTCAACGTGCTGCCGCCGCTGCCCTTGGCGATGCAGGAATCGGGCGTGTATCATTCGCTGTGCCGCGTGCCGCCCTCGGCGAACGCGCGCGTCCGCTGCGTGGGCCGGCCCATACCCGGCGGACTCGCACGCGGCGATGGTCTCTACTATCGCGCGATGGGCGAGCCCACGAACTGGACGTCGTGGTTCGGCTTTCCCACCCTCGTGCACGTCGAGCCCGGCGCGCAGGTGATCGTGTTCGGCGCCGTGTTCGCGCCGATCGACCTGAACACCGTCGCCTACCACGTCTGGCAGCGCTACGACGACGCCAGCGGAACCTGGCGCACGGTCCAGCAGGTGCCCAATTCCCTCAAGGGCGGCAGGGGTAAGGGCTATCGCGGCTTCTCTCTCAAGACCAACCCCGCTCCCGGCCTGTGGCGCGTCGATTTCGAAACGGTCGACGGGCGCCTCATCGGACGCACCGTGTTCACGATCGTGAGGGGCCAACCTTCCGCGCTGGTTCCGGTGACGCTGTAAGCCCGATCAATTCTCCGTAACCGCTTTGCGCGCGCCATCGAATATGTGTTCGATGCAGCCTCGGAGGTTGATGTGACGCGCCGCGAATTGTTCGCTACGGCAACGATTGCCCCGCTATTGCTGTGGGCATCGCCTGCCGCCGCGGAAGATACGGTATTGATCACCGAATTCACTCCGTCAGGTCGGGATCTCGGGACCAAACGCCTGCCCAAGGTGGTACGCACGGACGCGGAATGGCAGCGACGGATTTCGCCGTTGTCTTACGAAGTGACGCGTCGTGCGGGCACCGAACGCGCCTTCACCGGCGCCACCTGGGACAACCATGCCGACGGGATCTATCGCTGCGTCTGCTGCGACAACGCGCTGTTCGATTCCCGCACCAAGTTCGAGTCCGGCACCGGCTGGCCGAGCTTCTATCAGCCGATCGCCCGCACCAACGTGATCGAGACCACCGACCGGTCCTGGGTCATGGAGGTGCGCACCGCCGTCTCCTGCGCCCTGTGCGACGCCCATCTCGGCCATGTCTTCGACGACGGCCCGCCGCCCACCGGGCTTCGCTACTGCATGAATTCCGCCGCCATGCGCTTCGTTCCGGGCGCCTCCGCCTGAAAGGACTACCTCATGCTGAAGACATTGATCGCCGCGCTTGCGTTGCTCACCGTCCCCGCCGCCGCCGACGAAGCGGCGCGTCCGCTGCCGCCCCCGGCGCTCGATGCCACGGGCTCCGCCGCCGCGACCGAAACCGCCGTTTTCGCCGGCGGCTGCTTCTGGGGCATGCAAGGCGTTTTTCAGCACGTCAACGGCGTGAAGCAGGTGCTGTCGGGCTATTCCGGCGGTTCTGCCTTTTCGGCGCAATACTACACGGTCGGCAGCGGCGCCACGGGACACGCGGAATCGGTGCAAATCGTATTCGATCCCCGCGTCGTCAGCTTCGGAAAGCTGCTTCAGGTGTACTTCTCGGTGATGGATCCCACCACGCTCGACTATCAGGGCCCGGACCACGGCAGCCAGTATCGTTCCGAGATTTTCGCGGCCGACGATACGCAGCGCCGCACCGCCCAGGCCTACATCGCGCAACTGTCGAAGGCGCATGTCTTCTCGGCGCCCATCGTCACCGGGGTCGGCGCGCTGCACGGTTTCTATCCGGCGGAAAGCTATCACCAGGACTACCTGATCCGTCATCCGGACGAGCCCTACATCGTGATCAACGACCTTCCGAAGATCGCCAGGCTGCGCGGCTTCTATCCGCAGCTCTACCGCGAACGCCCGGTGACGGTGGCGCAACGCTGATCTTTACTTCCCCCGTTGCGGCGAAGCCGGGACGCGAGCACGGCGGGTGGGGCGCGTTCACTCGTACCAGGAATAGCCGGCGCGTTCCGTCAGCGCGAACGAGCTCGAAGGTCCCCAGGTTCCCGCCGTGTAGGGCAGGGGCTTCATGTCGCGCTCCTTCCAGCCCTCCACGATGCGGTCGATCCACTTCCAGGCCGCTTCCACTTCGTCGCGTCGCACGAACAGGAAGGTCGATCCCTTCAAGGCATCGAAGATCAGCCGCTCGTAGGCGATGCGGCGGCGCATGGTGCGGAAGGCGTCGACCAGGTTGAGGTCGAGCGTCACCTGCTTGAGCTTGACCGCTTCCAGCTCCGGGGTCTTGTTCATGATCTGCAGCGCAATCTCCTCCTCGGGCTGCAATCGGATGATGAGCCGGTTGGGCAGGTTGTCGGTCTTGTGGAAGATCGAGTGCGGCACGGGGTGGAACTGCACCACGATCTGGGTCGAGCGCACCGGCATGCGCTTTCCGGTTCTGAGGAAGAACGGCACGCCCGCCCAGCGCCAGTTGTCGATGTGGGCGGCCAGCGCCACGAACGTCTCGGTGTCGCTCTGGCCGCCTCCGGTTTCTTCGGTGTATCCGGGAACCGGGCCGCCGTCGGCGACGCCTTTGCGGTATTGGCCGCGCACGGTCTGCCGCTCCACGTGGTCGGAGCCGATCGGGCGGAGCGAACGCAGCACCTTGACCTTCTCGTCGCGTACCGAATCGGCGTCGAGGCTCACCGGCGGCTCCATGGCGATCAGGCAGAGCAGCTGCAGCATGTGGTTCTGCACCACGTCGCGCAGCGCGCCGTAGGAATCGTAATAGGACCAGCGCCGCTCGACGCCCACGGTCTCGGCCACCGTGATCTGCACCTGTTCGATCGAGTCCTTGTTCCACAGGGGTTCGAACAGCACGTTGGCGAAGCGAAGCGCGATGAGGTTCTGCACCGTGTCCTTGCCGAGATAATGGTCGATGCGGAAGATGCGGTCCTCGGTGAAGCCGGCGGACAGCGCCGCCTCGATCTTGCGGGAGGAGTCGAGGTCGTGCCCGACCGGCTTTTCGATGGCGATGCGGGCGTTGTCGTGCGCCAAGCCCGCTTGCTTCAGGTTGCCGGCGATCGTCCCGAAGAAATCGGGAGAAACCGAAAGGTAATAGACGCAGGTCTCGATGCCTTTCAGCATCTCCGCCAGCTGTGCGTACAATTTCGCCGAGGTGACGTCGCCGCCGAGATAGCTGAGCCGCGCGGCGAAATGGGGCCATTGCGCCTCGTCGTAGTCCTTTTCGCGCGATTTGATCGCGTCGCGGATCTGGGAGGCGAAGGCGTCGTTGCTCATCGGCGTGCGGGCGATGCCGATGACCGTCAGGTTCGCCGGCAGGTGCCTTTCGCGGTCGAGGAAATAGAGTGACGGGAAGATCATCTTGGTGGCGAGATCGCCCGTCGCGCCGAAGATCACGATCGCTTGCTTGTCTGCCATTTCGTCCTGCCGGTGAGAACTGGCCCGAGTCTTCCCCGCCTTGCGTCAAATGGCAATGAAGTTGCCGGTTCCGCGGCGGGAACCGGGGCCCCCTACGCCGCACTCGCGCCGAAGTCGGCCGGCGAAAGACGCGGCGACAACAGGTGGATGACCAACACCGCCGCGAAGTAGACGACTCCGGCCACCAGGAACACGGCGGAATAGCCGCCGAGCCCCGACAGCGCCTGGGCGACGCCCTTGGCCATGATGATGCCGCCGATGGCGCCGGCCGTTCCGCCGATGCCCGAGCAGCGGCCCACGGCCTCCTTCGGCATCAGGTCGGAGGTGAGGGTCATGAGATTCGCCGAGAACGCCTGATGCGCCGCCGCGGCGACGCCGATGATGAGGGTGGTGAGCCAGAGGTCCCTGGTCAGCGTCGTCATGAAGGCGACGGGCAGCACGCACGCGGCGCAGATGAGAAGGCTGAATTTGCGCGCCTTGTTCACCGATAGGCCGGCGTTGATCATCGCCGTCGACATCCACCCGCCGGCGATCGAACCCGCATCGGAAATGAGAAAGACGGCGATCACCGGCAGGGCAACGCCCAGGGAGGCGCGGCACGCCGTGCTGTTCTGCAGGATGCAGATGAAGCTGCCGATCGCCGCCATCGGTCCGCCGATGTCGGCAAGCTCCGCCTTGTAGTTCTCGAGGAAGAACGACGGCAGCCAGAAGGAATAGAAGAACCACACCGGATCGGTGAGGAGCTTGCCGAGGCTGTAGGCCCAGGTCTCCTTCTTGACGAGCACGGTGAGCCAGGGAAGCTGCTTCACCGGCACATAGGGATCGCTCTCGATATAGGCGAGTTCGGCCTTGCCGACGAACCGGCTTTCGGCGGGCCGGCTATAGAAGGGAATCCACACCGCGAGCCACAGGATGCTGAGCAGGCCCGTGGCGACGAACGCCCACTGCCATCCGAACGTCAGCATGACGAAGGGAACGATCATGGGCGTCAGGATGGCGCCGACATTGGAGCCGGCGTTGAACAGGCCGATGGCGAAGGAACGCTCGCGTTGCGGGAACCACTCGGCCACGGTCTTGAGCGCCGAGGGGAAATTGCCGCTTTGGCCCAGGCCCAGCACCGTCTGGCTGATCACGAAGCTCGCCAGCACCCAGCTCACGGGCAGGAATCCGATCAGGGCGCAGCCGAGGTGGGCGGCGGTCCACACGCCGACGGCGATGATGTAGCCGCGCTTGGCACCGAGCCGGTCGATCAGTTCGCCGAACAGCACGAAGCCGACGGCATAGGCGAACATGAAGAACTGGACGACGAAGGCGTAGTCGGCCTGGGTCCAGCCGTATTGCTGGGTCAGCGTGCCTTTCAGATAGCCGATGGTGAGCCGGTCGACATAGAGCAGGCTCGTCGCCGCGAACAGCAGGCCGCAAATGACCCACCGATACCACCCCGCCGCCCTGACCGGCGTGTGCTCGATGCGATCGGCCTGTGTCATGGCAACCCCCGGGTCGCGCCCGTCCCGCCGTTCTTATTGAGCCGACTTCGCGTTCCTGGCCAGAACCCCGCGGACGGCATTGTTATCGTTAACATATCCCGCGCTTGGCGGCGAGGCCGCCGCGGCAAAAAGGGGCGTCGCGCCTGCCGATTGGGCGGCTGAATCGCGATACGATAGAGTTCCGTTCCGGGGGAATGCGATGCCGCCGACGCCTTACCAGCCGTTCGTCCTCTTTCACCAATCGCACCTGACGGTGCTGGCGCTGACGGTCGTCGTGCCGCTGGTGCTGGCGGCGCTGGTGCGCCTTTCGAAGAGCGCAAGTCTGGAACGCGCGATCCGCTGGATCTTCGCGATTCAGATCGCCGGCATCTGGGCCGTGTGGTTTGTGGTCTTCCACAAGATGGGCTGGCTCGACGTGGGCAACGCCCTGCCGATGGATTTGTGCAGTTGGGCCGCCATCGCCACCGTCATCACCCTCGTGCGGCCCAATCAGAAGAGCTACGAGCTCGCCTATTTCTGGGCGCTGGCGGCCACGACGCAGGGCCTGCTGCGTCCCGGCATCCCGTACGATTTCCCCGAATTCCGCTTCATCGAGTTCACGCTGTTCCACGGTGGCATCATCGCGGCGGTGCTGTTCCTCACCGTGGGCACGAAGATGCGCCCGTATCCGTCGTCGCTGCCGCGCGTGATCGTCTGGTCGCTCGTCTACATGGCCGCGGCCGGCGTCGCCGACTGGGTCCTGAAGGTCGATTACGGTTTTCTGCGGTCCAAGCCGATCTATCCGAGCCTGTTCGACCTGATGCCCGCCTGGCCGTGGTATCTGCCGGTTCTCGTCGTGCTCGGGCTGGTTTCGATGCTCGTCTTCTACCTGCCGTTCTTCGTCATCGATCTGGTGCGCCCCAAGCGGCGCGATCACCAGCCGATCGAGCGGCCCTTGTAGTCGACGAACCGCCCCGAATTGCGCTGGTTGAGTTCGCCGATGCGCGCGCGCAGGCCCGTCACGCTGTCCTCGACCGTGATCATGGCGTCCGGGCCGCCCATGTCGGTCTTGACCCAGCCGGGATGCAGGATGCCCACCGCGATGCCGTCCTTGGCCCACTCCAGCGCCACGCCGTGGAAGATCATGTTGAGCGCTGCCTTCGAGGCCCGGTAGGCGAGCGAGCCGCCGCTGGAATCGGAGATCGAGCCCATCTTGCTCGTCAGCACCGCAAGCTTCTTGTCCTTCCCGCGCATCAGGTTGGGCTTGAGCGCGTGCGCCACGATCAGCGGCGCGATGCTGTTGACGCGGAACGTCTGCGCGAACACGTCCGGGTCGGGATCGTCGGCGCTCTGGCGCTCGCCGCCGTACACGCCCGCATTGTCGATCAGGATGTCGATGGGCTCGTCCTTCAATTCGCGCGCCAAGGCTGCGATCGATCCCGAATCGGCGACGTCGAGCGCCATCACGCTAACCGCCTTGCCGATCTGCTTCAGCTTGTCGGCCTTGGCGGGGTTGCGGCAGCAGGCGATGATGCTCGCCCCTTCGGCGCTGTATTGGCGCACGAATTCCAGCCCGATCCCCCGGTTGGCCCCGGTCACCGCGATGGTCGTCATTTCTTGCCACTCCGTCAGTTGTAATTCCGTCCACTTTGCCGTTTAGGTTCCCCCCATGTCCATCTGGGGAAAGATCGGCGGCGCGGCGGCCGGCATGCTGGTGGGCGGCCCTATCGGGGCGGCCGTCGGCGTGCTGGCGGGTCATTTTCTGATCGACCGCGACAGCGCGGCAAGTGACGATTCGGGGGTGGCCTTCACCATCGCCATGATCGCACTGGCCGCCAAGATGGCGCGGGCCGACGGCGTGGTGACGGCGGAGGAGGTCGAGGCCTTCGACCGCGTGTTCCGGGTTCCGCCGGAGGAACAGGCGGCGGTGCGCCGCTTCTTCGATCTCGCCCAGGGCGACACCGCCGGCTACGAAACCTATGCGGGCCAGGTTGCGCGCGCGTTTGCCGGCAATCCCGCCGTGCTGGAGGATATCCTGGACGGCCTGTTCGAGATCGCCGCCGCCGACGGCGTCCTGCATCCGGGCGAAAGCGCCTTCCTCGAACGGGTGGCGGAGATCTTCGGTTTTGCGCCCAACGAGTTCCGCCGCATCCGCGCCTCGCATTTTCCGCCCGACGCGGCCGATCCCTACGTCGTGCTGGGCCTCGACTACGGCGCCGGCGACGACGAAATCCGCCGCACCTACCTGCGCTTGGTCAAGGAGAACCACCCCGACAGCCTGATCGCGCGCGGCGTGCCGGAGGAATTCGTCAAGCTCGCCACCGACAAGCTCGCCGCGATCAACGGCGCGTATGAGAAGATCCAGGCCGAACGCGCATTGAAGTAATTCCAAGTACTACGGTCGTGCGTCCAATTCGCACAACAAGGGTTTTTTGCGGAAAACCTAATTCGACCGGCTCGCGCAAGTAGTATTGTTCGATAAGAGCAACTTCTCTGGGGGAACTCATGAAACTGCACACTCTGGCCGCTGTTGCGGCTGTTGGCGTTTGCCTGTCGGGATGCGCGTCCATAGTCAAGGGCTCGACCCAATCCATCGCAATCACGACGCCGCCAACGTCGGGTGCGACTTGCATGCTGACAAACCCGCGCGGAGTCTGGCAGGTGATCACGCCGGGCGCAGTAAGCGTGAAGCGCTCGAAGGAAGACATGCAGATCAGCTGCAAGAAGGACGGCTGGAACGACGCGTTCGCGACCATTCCTTCCGACTTTGAAGGATGGACGGCAGGAAATCTGGTTTTTGGTGGCTTGATCGGGCTCGGCGTGGATTCCGCAACCGGGTCGATCAATGAGTATCCACACGCGTATCCGGTGCCGATGACGCAACTTCCGCCGCCACCGCCTCCTCCCCCGGCGCCGGCTCCCGCACAACCTCCGGCTCAGCAAACATCAGGGGCCAACAGTTAGATTCTCAACTCCGCGGCAGAAGTTGAGCTGGGAATAGGTGGACAGGAGTACTATTCACCCCCCTCCTATCGAATGGGGAGTATTGCTGCTGTCGCCTAATTCCGTGCCGCCTTGTCTCATTCCTCTCGCTCGTGGCCGTGACGCGGCAGTGGATTTGAGCCTTCCGGCGTCATCTGGCCCTGTGAAGGGCAAGTTCTGCCGCGTTTCGGAACGTGAACGGCTCCGGCGCAGGTCTGCTTTCGGCAGCAGATTTGCCGTTTTCCTCCGGCTGTCGCGCAGGCGACGAGTTCACCTGTCCCGCGCCCATCCCGCGATCACACCCCCCACATCGGCGATCAGCGCATTGCCCGCGGCGTCGTCGAGCTTGGTGTCCATTGTGTAGACGCAAGCCAGGATCGGCGCGCGTCCGGGCGGGCGCATCAGGGCGATGTCGTTGCGCGCGTTGGGTCCGCTGCCGGTCTTGTCGGCGACGCGCCAGCTTGCCGGAACGCCGGCGCGCAGACGATTGGCGCCGGTCAGGCTTGCCGCCATCCGGTCTTCGAGAAGTGCGCGGCTGACGTCGGTCAGCACCTTGCCCAGCATCACGGCCTTCAGGTTCTGGAGCATCGCCGCGGGCGTAGTGGTATCGCGCTCGTCGCCCGGTCCGACCCGATTGAGTTCGGGCTCGAACCGGTCGAGACGGCTGGTCCGATCGCCGATCGATTGGGCGAAGGCTGTCCAGCCTGCCGGGCCGCCGATGGTTTTCAGCAGCAGGTTGGCCGCGGTGTTGTCGCTCACCGAAAGCACGGCATCCAATAGCGTGCCGACGCTCATGCCGCCCGCATGCTTCTCGGTGACGGGCGAATAGGTGACGAGGTCGCCCGCACCATAAGCGATGGTGCGCTCCTCCGATTCCTTGCCCGCATCGATGCGCGCCAGCACCGCGGCGCAAAGCAGGAGCTTGAAGGTGCTGCACATGGCAAAGCGTTCGCCGGCGCGATGCGTCAGGCTGCGCCCGTTCGCGGCATCCACGACGGCGATGCCGAGGCGCCCGCCGCTCTTGGCCTCCAGCGCCGCAATCGGATCGGCCCCGGCAAACGCCTTCGCCAAGGGAAGCGCCGCGCCCGCGCCCAGAACGGTTCGTCTCGTGACGGCCATGATGCTTTTCCCTTTTCCAGTTTTCTTGCACGCGCCTGCAGGGCCGGGGCAAGTCCACATCCAGTGCGCATCCCAGCGGCTCGCTCGGGCGCACGCCGTCCCGCATTCCGTCGCACCCCTCTTGCACGAACGGAATGCGTTCCTACTTCCATTGATCTCGGGCCGGCGTCCGATGACACTTGACTTTTGATGATATGTTGATGATATTCAACTCATGACAAACTCAAATACTAACCAAGGAGGCATCATGTCCAAGATCGGCGTCGGGGTGGGGGAAGAGTTCCCCGCTGACGAGCCAACCCGCCCACAGCCCGACGAGCAGTCTGAGGAAGGCGCCCGCTGCTGTGGCGAGGACTGGCATCGCCAGCGCGAAATGCGGCGCGAGGCCTGGCGGCGATTCCGCCACCAGATGCATGCGGAGTGGCGCGCCCGCCGCCGCGCGTTCCGCGACGAGTTCAATCGGCAGGATGGGGTCGAGATCCTCGGTCCCGAAACGCTGCGCGGCCGCCACCTTGCGCATCTCGTCCTCGGCGGGCTCGCGGTCATCGGCCTGGCCGCCCTGCTCAACCACCACCGCCGGTATTAGGAGGCGCGCCATGCATGAATATCATCGTCGCCGTTTCCGCGGCATGAGCGCCGAGGCGATGCGCGCCGCCGCCGATGCGATCGAAGCCGCGGGCCAGGAGCCCGGCCGCGCCACCACCCGCGTCCAACTCGAGCTGCCGCCGCAGGCGATGGAGCGCTTGCAGCGCCTCAAGGACAAGACCGAGGCCGCCTCCTATGCCGAGGTCATCCGCAATGCGCTGCGCCTGTTCGAGGCGCTGGTGGACGAGCACCAGAAGGGAGCCGAGTTTTCCTTGACGCGTGCCAACGGCGAGACGGTCGCGTACAAGATCTTCGTATGAGGCGAATCGAGCGGCCTTCCCCCAACCATGATGCGCGCCCCGATGGCGCCCCCGTCGACATGCTGGTGCTGCATTACACCGGCATGCCCACGGCGGAGGAAGCGCTGGCCCGCCTCTGCGATCCGCAAGCCAAGGTCTCGGCGCACTACGCGATCGATCGCGACGGCACGGTCTACGCCCACGTTCCGGAGGAGCGCCGCGCCTGGCATGCGGGCGCCTCGCATTGGGCGGGCCGCGACCGCGTCAACGACGTTTCCATCGGCATCGAGCTCGTCAACCCCGGCCACGAATTCGGGTATGTTCCGTTCACGGACGAACAGATCGGCGCGCTGGTCGATCTCGCCCGCCAGATCCTGGCGCGCCATCCCATCCCGGCCGGGCGCGTGCTCGCCCATTCCGACGTCGCGCCCGCGCGCAAGACCGACCCCGGCGAGCTATTCCCCTGGCAGCGCCTGGCCGAAGCGGGCATCGGTCTCTGGCCCACGCTTTCCTCCCGTGTTCCCGGGGGAGGTGGTTCGTGCAGTGAACCGGAGGGGGCAGCCGTCGCGCATCTCCTCTCGAAGTTCGGCTACGGCGTTCCGCCGCACGTCGACGTCCCGCTCGAAGCCGTGATCGCCGCATTCCAGCGCCATTTCCG
>DATKOE010000084.1:0-8502 GCA_035524815.1 Rhizomicrobium sp. | reverse complement strand
CAAGCTCATCGCCATTGCGGCGATGCTGATCGCCTCGTTCGCCGCCAGCGTCTGGGCGGTGAAGGCGACGCCGACCGCCGCGTTCTACCTCGCGCCCTACCGGTTCTGGGAATTCCTGATGGGGGTGGGGCTTGTGATGTTGCGGCCCGCCGCTCCGAAGGTGCGGTGGGCAACGGCGATCGGCGCAGCCGGCCTCGCCATGATCGCGTGCTCCGCCGTGACACTGTCGCGCGGGGCGGCGTTTCCGGGCGCGGCGGCGATCCTGCCCTGCCTCGGCGCGGCGCTGCTGATCTGGGCCGGCGCGGCAGAGGGGAACTTCGTCGCGCGCGTGCTGAGTTTGAAGCCCGTCGTGTTCGTCGGACTGATTTCGTACTCGCTCTATCTGTGGCACTGGCCGGTGTGGGTGTTCTCACAATTCGCGCTTTACCACGCGCCCACGCCCTGGCAGTCGGCCGGTCTTGTGGCGCTGACCTTCGCGCTGTCGGTTCTTTCCTGGTGGTATGTGGAACGGCCCTTCCGCGTCAAACGGGCGATCCCGCGCAAGCCGCTGTTCGCGGCGGCCGCGACGGCGATGGCGTCGATCTGCGTTTTCTCCGGCACGGCGATGCGTATGGAAGGTCTGCCGCAGCGTTTTCCGCCGCAGGTGGCGAAGATCGTGACACAGGCAACGCCGATCGCCAGCGCTACCCAACACTGCTTCGGCATCGATCCCGGGAAGGTCACCGCCCATACGTTGTGCTCGCTGGGCGATACCGGGGCGGCGCAGGCGAGCTTCATCCTGTGGGGCGACAGCCACGCCGAGGTTCTGGTGCCGGAGGTGGGCGATATCGCCAAGCGGAACGGCCGGCGCGGGCTGTTCGCGGGCTCGCCCAGTTGCGCGCCGTTGCTGGGCGTCGTGCGTTTCGACGTTCCGCAATGCCGGGCGTTCAACGATCGCGTGATGGCGATGATCCTCAGGCACAAGGAGATCGCGACCGTCATCCTGATGGCGCGCTGGGGCAAGAACGCCGCCGGCACGGCTTACGGCGACGAGGGCCACGGCTTCGTGCCCATCGCCGACGATGAGGGCCGCGCCGCCAGGCCCGCCGACAACGCCGCCATCTTCGCCCGCGGGCTCCATCGCACGGTTGCCGCCCTGCGCGCGGCGGGACGCCAGGTGCTGCTGATCGGACCCGTGCCCGAGATCGGCTGGACGGTGCCCGACGTGCTGGCGCACATGGCCCAAGAGCACAAGGACGCCGTGATGGCGCCGCCGGATTCGGAATTCTACGCGCGCGAGTCCGACGTGCTGCCGCTGTTCCGCGCGCTCGACGCTCTCGACGGCGTCAGCGCGGTTTTCCCGCACGAATATCTCTGCCGCGACGGGCGCTGCGCGGTGCGCAAGAACGGCATCCCGCTCTACCGCGACGAGCATCACCTCAGCCCCTACGGCGCCAGGAAGCTGGAGCCGATGCTGTCGCGGGCCATCGAGCCGCTGCTGGCGGGAGCGTCGTGACGGCCTCCATGCATCGCCGCGCCGTTGCACCGGCCGGTTGAACCCAAAAATCAGGGCGAGAACGGCCCTGCTGCCCGCCCAACCGCTCCCGCCACAATCTTCTGGATGGAATCCCGGAACCGTTCGCGCTCGCCGCGCCGGTGCTTTATGGTCCGGGGGTTGACCAATCTGCCGCTAGAACATATCAAGAACTCAGGCAAAGTTCCCCGAGCGGAAGGGTAGTTCCGTTGGCGCGGTTTCGGGGCCGGAATCCGGAAAGGAAAACACGATGGCAGGCAGCGTGAACAAGGTGATACTGGTCGGCAACCTCGGCCGCGACCCGGAAGTGCGGCGCATGCCGTCGGGTGAACCGATCGTGAACCTGTCGGTGGCCACGAGCGAGAGCTGGCGCGACAAGAACTCGGGCGAGCGCAAAGAAAGAACCGAGTGGCATCGGGTCGTCATCTTCAACGAGAACCTCGCCAAGGTTGCGGAGCAGTACCTGCGCAAGGGTTCCAAGGTGTACCTCGAGGGGCAGCTGGCCACCCGCAAGTGGACCGACAAGGACGGCCAGGAGAAGTACTCCACCGAAGTCGTGTTGAATCGTTTCCGGGGGGAGCTGGTCATGCTCGACGCCAGGGGCGAAGGCGGCGGCGGCGCGCGCGCGACCGGCGCCGGCGAGGCTCCCGCGAGCTTCGACCGCAGCGAGCTGGATGACGAGATTCCGTTCTAGGGCCGAAGCACTCGCGGTCGCGGCGTGTCTGCTGGGGGCGTGCGCCGCCCCTTCGGGCGAGCCGGCGGCGGGCTTCGTCAGCCGCGATGTCGAGAGCGCCTATATCCCGCTGCAAGGCACCGGCTACCTGGTGCTCGACGAGGATGCTGCGGCGGTGTCGCTCGGAGGCGGTATCGCGGTGACCGATGCGCACAACGAAAATCTGCTCGACGGCAAGTCCGTCATAGGAACATCGCGCGATTACGACCTCGCGTTTTTCCGCACCGGCGGAGGGTCGTCCGGCCTTGCCGTCTCGCCGCCGCACGAGGGCGAGCGCGTGATCGCCTACGGCCAGTACCGGGGTGAATTACGCAAGGCCGAAGGCAACGTGCTGAAGCTCGACGCCGCGGTGAAGCCGGAATGCGACGGCTGCGCGGTGCAGTCGGCCTTCACCTTCGAAAGCAACGCGGGCCCAGGCTTCAGCGGCGGCCCGGTACTGGACGCCGCAACCGGCAGCCTCGTCGGAATCGTCTTCGGCTACGTCGACAATCCGAACGGCCCGCGCACGATGTACGCATACACGATGGAGCGCGTGTTCGAGGAACTGAAGAAGATCGAAAGCCGAGGCCGGGCCGATTCCCATTGAGCTTGCGCGCCGCTGCTTCCACAATCGGCCCCGCAACCCGGAGGAATGACACTCGTGGCCGATGAATTCGTCGAAGGCGGATGCCTGTGCGGAGCGGTGCGGTACCGCTTTTCCGGTGTGCCCAAGGCCCTCAGCCTGTGTCATTGCGTTTCGTGCCGGCGGGCCGCGGGAGCGCCGGCGGTCGCCTGGACCGTGGTGCCGCGGGCCGCGTTCTCGTTCGTCTCGGGGGCTCCGAGCCGTTTCCGCTCGTCACCGCCGGTGGAGCGGACATTCTGCGCCGCCTGCGGCACCCCGCTGACCTATCGAAGCGACGCCAGCCCGGCGACGATCGACATCACGACCGCAAGCCTGGACCGGCCCGAGTTGTTCGCCCCGACGAAGGAGATATGGCTCGATCACCGCATCCCGTGGATGGCGACGAATCCGGCGCTCGAGCGCTATGCGGCAAGCAGCATCGGTGCAGCGCCGCTGCAACGATGACCGGCGGCGGGGTCGAACGCGCCGCCGGACTGCGTCGACACGCGGGAGACTACTCGCCTTCGCGCTTGTGCAGCGGCTGGACGTTGCTTTCCGTCTTGCCGTATTCGGGCTTCAGGTGGCCGCTGATATAGGCACCGGACTGGATCGAGATGTCCTGGTGGACCACGTCGCCCGACATGTGCGCCGAGGCCGTCAGAACGACCTTGCGCGCCTCGATCTTGCCGTCGACCGTGCCGGCGAGTTCGACTTCCTCGCCGTACACCGTGCCGTGCACCTTGGCGCCCTGGCCGACGCGGACCGAGGCCGCGCGAACATCGCCTTCGACCTGGCCCTGGATCTCGATGTCTTCGGAACTCTCGAGCTGGCCGGTGATCTTGAGCGCGCGGCTGATGACCGAAGCGCCGGTCGGCGCGGTGCCGCCGGCCAGCGGCTGAGCCATCGCGCGCGGGCGGTTGGGCTCGACCGTTGCCGTCGCGACGGGTCCGGTCGCCCCGGTCAGCGGGGCGTCCTTTTTCTCGGGCGCCTTGGTGCCGGCCGGATCGGGGCCTTTATCGTTGCGGGTGAACATACTCATGGGCGTGTCTCCGGGAGTTGGGTGAGCGTCTCGAAATAGCTGGGCGGCCGCCAGGGCATGCGTCCGTCGACATGAGCCCCTTTGGCCACCGTCACCGTGTTGTGGAAGATGCGGCCGGTGACGCTGGCCGTACTTTCCACAATGACGTTGAGGGCGAAGACGCGCCCGCTGAGGCGCCCTTCGATGTGCACTTCACGCGCCACGACATCGCCCTCCACGCTGCCGTGCGTTCCCAAGATCAGGCGAAGCGCATTGATCCGTCCGGTGACGGTCCCATGCACGTAAAGCTCGCCCTCGGTATCCAGGGTGCCTGTGACCCTCAATGCCTTGCCGACCTGCGAGGCCGGCAGGTTTTCGGCATCGCCATCCAGGTCGCTTCGCAACTGCGCGTACATTCAGGCGTCCTGCTCGGGCCACCGACCCATCTAAACCCACATTCTTGACGCACCGCAAGCGCGCTTCGGCAAAGTGCGGCCCGGGCCGAAAATGATCACCGGTCAGGGCCCGGCTGCTCGCCGAATTGGTATGTCCGTCGCGTTGCGCCCGAGCCGGCGTGGCCAACGAGTTTACGGTGGTTCGGCCACCGAAGTCACGCAAGGCATTGACAAAAGGCCACCCTGACGCGTGGTGGGTCATTACGAATGGTGCCTGCTCGCCGCGCCGGACGGCGCCAAACCCGCGGCCAGTACGCCGTTGCGTTTCACGAACGCCGTTATCGGCGGTTACGCATCCACCGGCGCGACCTTGAGACGGCCGTGCACGAAAGCGGAAGGATCGAGTTCGTAACGCTCAACTGCACGAGCGTGATTGCCGCGAAACAGCGACGCCGAACGCGTCGCCGACAGTTCCAGTCGCCGTCGCGACGCCGATCGCGCCGGGAGCATCGAAATAACAGGCTGGCACGGCCCGCCGCCGGTGCCCGAACCGGCCTCCATCAGCCTCTTGGGCATCGGCCTACTGGGCCTGCTGGGCCGGCGCAAACGCCGGGCCTGAGCGAGTTGCCGGGACCGGAACGGCGGCGCGGGCCGTCGTTCCTTTCCGGCCTTTTGGGGTCATGATTTTCAAGCCAAAATCAAGGAGTTAGCCGAGCCACCGCGGAGCATCTTTTGCTGGTCGAATCGACCCGGGAAATGCTAGGAAACCGGGCCGATTTCCGGGGTCCGGGACCCCGTCTCAAGGACCCATTTTTTGAGCGAAGCACCGCCGCCCTCTCCGCCGCCTTCCGGCTCCAGTGTCAATCCCACCGCCATCGAAGACGAGCTGAAGCGCTCGTACCTCGACTATGCGATGAGCGTCATTGTCTCGCGCGCCTTGCCCGACGCGCGCGACGGCATGAAGCCGGTGCACCGGCGCATCCTCTACTCGATGCACGAGAACGGCTACGACTGGAACAAGCCGTACCGCAAATCGGCGCGCGTGGTGGGCGATGTCATCGGCAAGTACCATCCGCACGGCGATCAGGCGGTTTACGACGCCCTGGTGCGCATGGCGCAGGATTTCTCCATGCGCGCGCCGCTGATCGACGGCCAGGGCAATTTCGGCAGCGTCGACGGCGATCCGCCGGCGGCCATGCGCTATACCGAGGTGCGGCGCGCCAAGATCGCCCATGCCCTCACCGAGGACATCGAGAAGGACACGGTCGAGTTCCGCGACAATTACGACGGCTCCGAGCGCGAGCCGACGGTTTTTCCCGCGCGATTCCCCAACCTTCTCGTCAACGGCGCCTCGGGCATCGCGGTCGGCATGGCGACCAACGTGCCGCCGCACAATCTGGGCGAGGTCATCGACGCATGCCTCGCCTATATCGACGATCCTTCGATCAATCTCGACGCCCTGACCGAAATCGTGCCGGGTCCGGATTTTCCCACCGGCGGTCTCATCATCGGCAAGCAGGCGGCGCGCGGCGCGCTCGCCCGCGGGCGCGGCTCGATCCTGATGCGCGCACGCTGCACGGTTGAGGAAATCCGCAAGGACCGCGAAGCGATCATCGTCACCGAGATTCCCTATCAGGTGAACAAGGCGCGGATGCAGGAGCGCATCGCCGAACTCGTGCGCGACAAGCGCCTCGACGGCATCGCCGATATCCGCGACGAGAGCGACCGCCACGGCATGCGCGTCGTCATCGAACTGAGGCGCGACGCCTCGGCCGACGTCGTGCTCAACCAGCTCTACCGCTTCTCCGACCTGCAGACGAGCTTCGGCGTCAACATGCTGGCGCTGAACGACGGCCGCCCGCATCTCCTGAACCTCAAGACCCTGATCGGGGCCTTCGTCGCCTTCCGCGAGGAAGTCGTGACGCGGCGCACACGCTTCGATCTTACCAAGGCGCGCGATCGCGCCCACATCCTGGCGGGCCTGGCGGTCGCCGTCGCCAACATCGACGAAGTGATCGCTCTCATCCGCACCGCACCCGACGCCGCCACCGCCAAGGATCGGCTGATGGAGCGCGCCTGGCCGGCCAGGGATGTGGCCCCGCTCGTCGCCCTCATCGCCGATCCGCGCCATGCCATCGCCGAGGACGGCACCATCCGGATGTCGGAAGAGCAGGCCAAGGCGATCCTCGACCTGCGCCTGCAACGGCTGACCGCGCTCGGCCGCGACGAGATCGCAGACGAGGTGAAGAAGCTGGGCGAAGCGATCAAGGACTATCTCGACATCCTGCGCTCGCGCCCGCGCGTGCTCGCCATCATCAAGGACGAGCTCAAGGCGGTGAAGGACGAATACGCCACGCCGCGTCTGACGGAACTCGTCGATGCCGAAGTGGAGATCGAGGACGAGGCGCTGATCGAGCGCGAGGACGTGGCCATCACCGCAACGCATGCAGGCTACATCAAGCGTACGCCGATCGCCGAATATCGCGTGCAGGGCCGCGGCGGGAAGGGCCGCGCCGGGATGCAAACGCGCGAGGAGGACGTGGTCACCAGCCTGTTCGTGGCCTCCACGCATGCGCCGCTGGTGTTCTTCTCGTCGACCGGCATGGCCTACAAGCTGAAGGTCTGGCGGCTGCCCGAGGCGCGCATCGCCGGACGCGGCAAGGCCATGCAGAACCTGCTGCCGCTGTCGGAGAACGAGCGCGTCACGACCATCCTGCCGCTGCCCGAGGACGAGACGCAGTGGGAGAAACTGAACGTCGTCTTCGCCACCAAATCCGGCCAGGTGCGCCGCAACGAACTCTCCGACTTCGTCAACATCAACCGCAACGGCAAGATCGCGATGAAGCTCGAGGAGGGCGACGGCATCGTCGGCGTGCAGGTCTGCACCGACCGCGACGACGTGCTCCTCACCACCAAGCTCGGCAAGGCCATCCGCTTTCCGCTGACCGACGTGCGAGTGTTCAAGGGGCGCGAATCCACCGGCGTGCGCGGCATCAAGCTTGCGGCCGGAGACGAGGTGGTGAGCCTCACGCTGCTGCACCATTCGGATGCCACCACCGCGGAAAGCCGCGCCTATCTCAAGCAGGCGAGCCTGGCGCGCAAGGCGGCGGGCGAGGAAGCCGCTTCCGAAGAGCCCGAGGAGGCCGAGGAAGGCGGCGAGGAAGTCGTGCTGACCCAGGAGCGTTTCGTGGAACTCGGCGCGAGCGAACAGTTCATCCTCACCGTGTCGGAGAACGGCTTCGGCAAGCGCACCTCTTCGTTCGAATACCGCGTCACCGGCCGCGGCGGCTCGGGCATCGTCGCGATGGGAATGGGCAGGAAGAACAGCGCCATCATCGCCTCCTTCCCGGTCGAGGAAAGCGACGACCTCATGCTGATCTCCAACACCGGCCAGACGATCCGCGTGGCGGTGTCGGGCATCAGCATCCAGGGCCGCGCCGCGCAGGGCGTCGTGGTGTTCCGCGTCGAGGAGAACGAACGGGTCGTATCCGTCGAGCGCATCGTGGCCGAGAATACGGAAGAGACCGGATGACCAGGGGAGCCGCATGACCAAGCGCCGCATCGCCGTCTATCCCGGCATGTTCGATCCCATCACGCTTGGCCACCTCGACATCGTCGAGCGCGCCGTCAAGCTGGTCGACCACCTGGTGATCGGCGTCGCCAACAACGCGTCGAAGAGTGCGCTGTTTTCCCTCGACGAGCGCGTCGAGATGATCGGGCACGAAACCAGGCCCCTGTCCGGCGCCCTGGGCCGCGCCACCATAGAGGTGCGGTCGTTCACCGGCCTGTTGATGAAATTCGCGGAGGAAGTCGGCGCGCAGATGGTCGTGCGCGGCTTGCGCGCCGTGTCCGATTTCGAATACGAATTCCAGATGGTGGGCATGAACCAGCGCCTCGATCTGGAGGTCGAAACGGTCTTCCTGATGGCCGATCCGCGCCATCAGGCGATCGCTTCGCGGCTGGTCAAGGAAGTGGCGATGCTGGGCGGCGACATCTCGCCGTTCACGACGCCCCGTGTCGCCGAAATGCTGGTTAAGCGCTGCAAGGAGTTGGAAACGGGAAGATGAGCGAACGCGTGGTGATGGAGTTGAAGACGGGGCCGGTCGTGATCGAACTGCGGCCCGACCTGGCGCCCGGCCATGTCGCGCGCATCAAGGCGCTCACGCAGAGCGGTTTCTACGACGGCGTCGCCTTTCACCGGGTCATCCCCGGGTTCATGGCGCAGACCGGCGACCCCACCGG
>DATKOE010000083.1:0-18999 GCA_035524815.1 Rhizomicrobium sp. | reverse complement strand
GCCATCGACGCGATCGCGAAGAGGCGCCTCGCCTGATTCCGCAGCGTGCGCGTAAGCATTTCGCGTTTGTTCGGGTTTGTATCAGGCACTAACATTCTCCACGGGTCATGGATGGGGAATGCGATGCTCCGGACAATCACGTTCTTTTCGGCAGCGCTCATCGGCATGCTCGCGCTGAGTGCACAACCTGCGGCGGCAACGCTGCTCTACGACGCGCATTTCTGCACGCCGGGCGCGACCTGCAACGTCAACGGCCCCACTTCCTTTCCATCGAGCTACAGCGCCGACGACGTTCGCGATTTCCTGCAGCAGGCGTTCGCTGATTACGGATGGAACGTGGACCTGTCGGGTGCCCAGGTGGATCTGTCCAACGTGCAGGAGAACTGGAACGGCGACGTCTTCGGAAGGGTGGACATAAACGATTTCGGCATTCACACCTACTTCGCGGTGCACAACGGCGCGGTCGTGTGCTGCCTGATCGACGAGCCCTACGAAATCGTCGACGTGAACGACAACGGCCTCTTTATCGGCAACGATGTGTACGACGTCTCCAACCAGGGTCAGCCGCTCTATCCCGGATTCCTGGCCATGTCCGGCGGATCGTTGGCGCTTCCGCCGGTGCCTTACGTCCTCACGCCCAATGCGAGGCAACTCATCGACGGCTATACCGAGTTTGTCGCGATCGACGACAAGAACCGCATCCTGGCGGAGCAGTTCACCGTGCCCGACATCTATCATGGCATGAAGTTCGAGGGCTGGCTCGAATTGGACCCCGTCGTGCCCGAAGCGCCGAGCGCGCTGCTTGTCCTGCCGCTTCTGATCTCGGGCTGGCTTGTCCGGCGCAGGCGAATAGCTATGCCGCGCTGATCCAGGCGTTGATCACGCCGATCAGCGCGATCAGGAGCAGAAGGACCTCCGCCGCCGCGCACACGCCGAATCCGGGACCGCGCTTTTCCGGGTCCTTGAGGTAGGAGTCCATGTACATCGCGCGGCCCGCGATCCAGACGAGCCCGAGCGCCGGCGCGACCCAGGGCAGCCAGAAGAAGTAGATCGCCGCCAGCCACATCAGCGGGAAGAACACCGGCAGGTGCTCCAGCGTGTTCATCTGCGCGCGGAAGGCGCGCTCGAATTCCGGCGCGCCGGTCGTCGCGGGCGCCTTGACGTTGCACTTCACGCGCGCCTGCCCGACCTTCATGCCCATGAAGTAGTAGAGGACGATGGCCAGGATCGTGACCAGCGCAGTGGTCAGGATTACGGGTGAGACGAAGTCCATGACAAAACTCCCCGATAAGGCGGCACCGTGCGGCGCCACCCTACAGGGATTCGCTCGCGCCCGTTACTTGCAGCCGTCCGGGTGAGGCATGCCGGCGTGCTCGCCGCGGAACTTCTCGGCCTCCGCGCGGATGGCAGCCTGCCGGTCGGCGGGCAGGGCGTTCCACTGGGCGGTCAGATCGGCGAGATATTTCTGCCGGTCGGCTTCGCTCATCGCCTGGAATTTGTCGCGGTCGGCCTGATGCCAGGAGCGGCGCTGGTCGTCGGTCATGTTCGCGGTCGCCTGGCGCGCCAGTTCGAAGCGCATCATCCGCTGCTCGGGGGTGAGCGTGCCCATGAGTCCCCAGCCGCCCTGGTGCGCCGGACAGGGCGGAGGAGGCGGGGCGTCCGCGACGGATGCGGCTGCCGTCATCATCGAAACCGCACAGGCTGCTAGAAGAGTGCGATGCAAGGTCATGGATATGCAGTCCTTTTTGGATTTGGGAATGGTCCCTTCGACGTTGACTTAAACGTCGAATTTGACCCACTCCGTCGCGCTTGATGCTACCCCAAGGAACGCCTAAACGGGGCGCGAAATTCCGGGAAAGGAAAGAGCGAAATGACGGCGATCATCGACATCGAAGGCCGTGAGATTCTGGACAGCCGAGGCAATCCGACCGTGGAGGTGGATGTCCGCCTTGAGGACGGCTCGTTCGGGCGGGCGGCGGTGCCGTCGGGTGCCTCCACCGGCACGCGCGAAGCGGTCGAGCTGCGCGACGGCGACAAGAAGCGCTACGGCGGGAAGGGCGTCGAGAAGGCGGTGGCGGCCGTGAACGGCGAGCTGTTCGATGCGCTGTGCGGCATGGAAGCCGAGGACCAGGTCCGCATCGACCGCGCGATGATCGCGCTCGATGGCACGCCCAACAAGGCGCGCCTGGGCGCCAACGCGATCCTGGGCATCTCGCTGGCGGTGGCGAAGGCCGCAGCCGAAGCGGCGAACCTGCCGCTCTACCGCTATGTCGGGGGCGCCAAGGCGAACCTGCTGCCGGTGCCGATGATGAACATCGTCAACGGCGGCGTGCATGCCGACAACCCGATCGACTTTCAGGAATTCATGATCTCGCCGTCGGGCGCGCCGAACTTCAAGGAATGCATCCGCATGGGCGCGGAAGTGTTCCACACGCTGAAGAAGCTGCTGCACGACGCCGGCCACAACACCAATGTCGGCGACGAAGGCGGTTTCGCGCCGAACCTCAAGAGCCCAGACGAGGCGCTGTCGTTCATCGTCAAGGCGATCGAGAAGGCCGGCTACAAGCCCGGCGAGGACATTTTCATCGCCCTGGACCCGGCTTCGAGCGAGTTCTTCAACACCGAAACCAAGAAGTACGAGCTGAAGGGCGAGGGCAAAGTGCTGACGCCCTCCGAAATAGTCAAGGTCTATGCCGGTCTCGTCGCCAACTATCCGATCTACTCGATCGAAGACGGCATGGCGGAACAGGACTGGGACGGCTGGGCGGAACTCACAGGGACTCTCGGCAAGAAGATTCAGCTCGTCGGCGACGACATCTTCGTCACCAACACGGCGATCCTGAAGCAGGGCATAGAGAAGCACATCGCCAACTCGATCCTCATCAAGGTCAACCAGATCGGCTCGCTGACCGAGACGCTGGAAGCCGTCGAGATGGCGCACCGCGCCTCCTATACCGCCGTGATGAGCCACCGCTCGGGCGAAACCGAGGACTCCACGATCGCGGACCTCGCGGTCGCCACCTGCTGCGGCCAGATCAAGACCGGCTCGGCTTCGCGTTCCGACCGCATTGCGAAATACAACCAGCTTCTGCGTATCGAGCAGCAGCTTGGCGATCAGGCCGTCTTCGCCGGCAAGGCCGTGCTGAAAAAAGGCTGAATGGCCGGTCCGCAATTCCGTAACGGGAAGGCCGCCGTGAGGCGGCCTTTCTTTTTTGGGGCGTGCGATTGCGGGGTTGCCGGGCGGCCGCGTAGCCTTCGACAGGTCCGGGAGGGTTGCGGAATGAGCATGATCGGTTGGGTGATGCACGTGTCTCCCGCGCAGATCGCAGCCATGCGGAAGAACCCCGATCTTGTCGGCGAGCTTGCCCAAGCGGCTGAGGTGGGAGGCCGGGGCAGAACGCCGATTCCGGGCCTGTCCCCCGCCGCTGCCAGGCGTGCGAAGGAGTTGCTGCGCAGCAAGCCCGAGATGCTGGCTGGCTTGCCGCCGCACATGCGCGCAGCTCTGGAAGCGAGGTTGAAAGCGATGGACGACAGTTCTGCCGAAACCTCTTCCGCAACACCCACCGGCGAAACGCGCGAAAGCGCGCTCGACCTCCACAAATCGTGGCACGTTCTGCACTACCTCTTCACCGGCACGCCGGATTCCACGGCGATGCCCGCCGGCGCTTTGCTGGCTGGGGAGGAAGTGGGAGAGGATATGGGCTATGGCCCGCCTCGGCTGCACGACGTCGCTGCAACGCGCAGTTTTTCGGAATTCCTCGCCGGCCTGGATGTGGAAAAGCTCGCGAATCGCATCGACAGCGGCAGCATGGCGCGCGCGTCCCTCTATGCCGCGCCGCAAGGCTCCAGGGCCGCGTTCGAGGATGACGTGCGCCGCGAAATCGCGGCGTATTTCCCGGCGTTGCGCGACTACGTCGCCGCGGCGGCCGCGAAGGGCAGCGGATTGCTGCTTTGGATTTCGTAATATTCGACATGCGCATTTCGAACGGAAAGTGACGGCCATGAAATTTCTGCTGGGCTTGGTGCTGGCGCTGTCTCTGCTCGGCCTCGCGCCTCCGGTGTTTGGTTCGCCCGCGTCGGCGCAGGTTCGCGCCTTCGTTGCGATGCACGATCGGATCCGGGCGCGTTTGCCGCCGGCGGAGCGCCAGCTTGCCGATGAACTCTGCGCCCGTGTGCGGGCGGCCGTGCCGCCGCGCGCCCGTTTGCCCGACGACGTGCGTGCCTTGCTTGCCCGCAGCATGACGGGGTTGTCCGTCGCCGAAATCGACGTGCTCGCGGACTATGTGTCCGGCGATGCGGGAGTCGGCGCAGCGGCAGAGGGCGACGGCATCGGCGGCACGGGCGGCGGGATGGCCGGCGGCTCCGCGATCGGTGCGGCGCGCGGAGGCGATTCTCAAAGTCGGCTCATGCAGGCGACGCAGCAGATGCAGGAAACGCAGATGAGCTTCAATCTGCAATATCTCCAGCTTCAAAATCAGATGCAGAACGAGAACCGGCAGTACACGGCGGTGAGCAACATCCTCAAGACCAAGCACGACACGCTGAAGAACTCGATCCGCAACATCCGTTGACGGGATTCGATTTTTTTTGCGGGTGCGCGACTGTGTCTGAGAAGCCGGTCGACGGGGTGTTGCAGCCATCGGGACCGCTTGGCCGGGCCGGCGGTGGCATGCACTTCAACATCATCCGTTAACGGCCTCGATTGTCAGCTTAACCAATCTTTGCTTGACGCAGAGACTCGATAGTGATTCGTTCCACCACATGCGAGTCAGACGTAGCGTCGTGCGCATTTTCGGCTGGATGGTACTGCCTGCGGTGACGGTTGCCGTGGTGTCGTACTTCGGCTGGTACGCGATCTACGGCGAGCGCGGCTACATGGCGCTGACCGCCGTCGAAACCCGGCTGACCACCGCGAACCAGCGTCTCGCCCAGGTCAGCGATCAGCGCAAGCGTCTGGAGCACCGCATTTCCCTGCTCAAGTCGGGCGATCCCGATCTGGTGGAGGAGTTGGCACGCACCGAGTTGATGGACGGTGCGCCCGGCCAGGTGGCGGTCCCCCGCGACAAGCCCTGATTTGCCCCCACCTGGGCAGGGTCTTCGGGGCGGACGCGCTTGCAAATCCCGGTTATGCTTGCCACAAACCCCGCCGCCCACGGCAGATGACACACGGACTCCAGCATGAGTGATCCCGCAGTTGTAGACAGCGAAAACACTGCGCCGGCGGCGCCTCCCGCCACCCTCAAAAAACTCTATTCCGACATGCTGTTGATCCGCCGCTTTGAAGAGAAGGCGGGCCAGCTCTATGGCATGGGCCTGATCGGCGGCTTCTGCCATCTCTACATCGGCCAAGAAGCGGTCGTCGTCGGCATGCAGGCCAACTTGAAGCCGGGCGACCAGGTCATCACCGCTTATCGCGATCACGGTCACATGTTGGCCAGCGGCATGGATCCCAAGGGAGTCATGGGCGAACTCACCGGCCGCGCCATCGGCTACTCCAAGGGCAAGGGCGGCTCGATGCACATGTTTTCGCGCGAGCAGCACTTCTACGGCGGGCACGGCATCGTCGGCGCACAGGTGCCGATCGGGACCGGCTTGGCCTTCGCCGCGAAGTATCTCGGAAGCGGCGCGGTCACGCTCACCTATTTCGGCGACGGCGCCGCCAACCAGGGCCAGGTCTACGAGAGCTTCAACATGGCCAAGCTCTGGATGCTGCCGGTGATCTACATCGTCGAGAACAACCAGTACGCGATGGGCACTTCCATCCAGCGCTCCAGCTCCGAGACCAGCCTCTACAAGCGCGGTGTGTCGTTCAACGTGCCGGGCGAGGAAGTCGACGGCATGGATGTCGAGGCGGTCTACGCCGCCGGTCGCAAGGCCGTGGAATGGTGCCGCGCGGGCAACGGTCCGATCATCCTGGAGATGAAGACCTACCGCTATCGCGGCCACTCGATGAGCGACCCCGCCAAGTACCGCACGCGCGAAGAAGTGCAATCGGTGCGCGAAAAGCGCGACCCCATCGATCATTTCGGCCACAAGCTGGTCTCGCGCGGCATCTTCAAGGAAGAGGACCTGAAGGCGATCGACAAGGAGATCCGCCTCACGGTCAACACCGCCGCCGAATACGCCATCGAAAGCCCGGAGCCGGAAGCCTCCGAACTCACCACGGATGTGCTCGCCTGATGTCCACGCAAATTCTCATGCCCGCCCTGTCGCCCACGATGGAAGAGGGCAAGCTCGCCAAGTGGCTCGTCAAGGAAGGCGACGAGGTCCATTCGGGCGACATCCTCGCCGAGATCGAGACCGACAAGGCCACGATGGAGTTCGAAGCGGTCGACGAGGGTCGCATCGGCAAAATCCTGGTGCCCGAAGGCACCGAAGGCGTGAAGGTCAACGCGCCGATCGCCGAACTTGTGGCCGATATCGACGAAGCCAAGGGCGTCGCGGCGACAGACGCCAAAGTCCCTCCCCTGCAAGGGGAGGGTGGATCGTCCGAAGGACGATCCGGGAGGGGTCCTTCGCAGACTCCCTCCCATTCGGCTGGGCCGAACCACCTCCCCCTTGCAGGGGAAGGCAAGGCAAAGCCCACACCGCGCGAGGACCTGCTCAAGGGCGGGGGCGAGGGCATCGACACCGAGCCCGACGTGCCCGAAGGCACCGAGATGGCGACGATGACAGTGCGCGAAGCCCTGCGCGATGCCATGGCCGAGGAGATGCGCCGCGACGCGTCGGTTTTCCTGATGGGCGAAGAAGTTGCGCAATACCAGGGCGCCTACAAGGTGAGCCAGGGCCTGCTCGAGGAGTTCGGCGCCGGCCGCGTCATCGACACGCCCATCACCGAACACGGCTTCGCGGGACTGGGCGTCGGCGCGGCGTTCGGCGGCCTCAAGCCTATCGTCGAGTTCATGACCTGGAACTTCGCCATGCAGGCGATCGACCAGATCGTCAACTCCGCCGCCAAGACGCGCTACATGTCGGGCGGGCAGATGGCCGCGCCCATCGTGTTCCGTGGGCCAAACGGCGCGGCGGCGCGCGTGGCCGCCCAGCACAGCCAGGACTATTCCTCGTGGTACGCCCACGTGCCGGGGCTGAAGGTGATCTCGCCGTACTTCGCGTCCGACGCCAAGGGGCTTTTGAAGGCCGCCATCCGCGACCCCAATCCGGTGATCTTCCTCGAGAACGAAATTGTCTACGGCCGCTCGTTCCCGGTGCCGAAACTCGACGATTACGTGCTGCCGATCGGCAAGGCGCGCATCATCCGCCACGGCAAGGACGTGACCATCGTCTCGCACTCGATCACGGTGGGCACGATCCTCGATGCGGCCGAAGTGCTGGCCGCCCAGGGCATTGACGCCGAATTGATCGATCTTCGCACCCTGCGCCCGCTCGACATCGATACGGTCATCGAGTCCGTGAAGAAGACCAACCGCATCGTCACGGTGGAGCAGGGCTGGCCGGTGTGTTCCATCGGTTCGGAAATCGCCGCGCAGGTGGTCGAACTTGCCTTCGATTGGCTCGATGCGCCGCCGGCCAAAGTCACCGGCAAGGACGTCCCGATGCCCTATGCCGCGAACCTCGAAAAACTCGCACTGCCCCACGTCGACGACGTGGTCGAGGCGGCGAAAGCAGTTTCATACAGGTAAGCCGCAAATGGCGAATACGGAATTAAAACAGCTGCCACCACCCCCGGCCGCCATTGAAAGGGGAGGCAACGAGATTCTCAGGGCCGTGATTGTCGATGGGGGCCTGCAAGTCTCTCTGCAACGGGCGTTTGACAAGCCTGATGTGTGGGGACTGTTGCTTGCCGATATTGCGCGTCACGTGTCGAGAATCTACGCGTCGGAAGCTGGAATGTCAGAGGCAAAGACGCTCCAAAGCGTCTGTGAGATGTTCGACAGCGAGATGGCGAAGCCGACTGACACCGGGACCACCCAAGAGATGAACAGGAATTGAGTGATGCACGCGAGCGACATGTCCTGGCATCGCGGCGGCTGCCATTGCGGCGCGGTGACGTTCGAGGTTCTGCTGCCGCGTGACCTGCGCGTCGACGCATGCAACTGCTCGATGTGTGCCAGGGTCGGCTTTCTGCACGTGATCGTGCCCAAGTCGCGTTTCCGCCTGCTCACCGGCGGGGACAAGCTCACCAACTACCAGTTCAACACGAAGACCGCGAAGCACCTTTTCTGCTCGATCTGCGGCGTGAAATCGTTTTACGTGCCGCGCTCGCACCCCAACGGCTACAGCGTGAATTTCCGCTGCGTCGACCGCGAGGAATTCGGCGAGGTCGCCATCGCGCCATTCGACGGCCGCCATTGGGAAGAACACATCGCGGAACTCGCCCCGCTCGAGGAAGATTGAATGACCACCCAGATCCTCATGCCCGCTTTGTCGCCCACAATGGAAGAGGGCAAGCTGGCCAAGTGGCTGGTCAAGGAAGGCGACGAGGTGCACTCGGGCGACATCCTCGCCGAGATCGAAACCGACAAGGCGACGATGGAGTTCGAAGCCGTCGACGAGGGCCGCATCGGCAGAATCCTGGTGCCGGAGGGCACGGAGGGCGTGAAGGTCAACGCGCCGATTGCGCTGCTGCTGGAGGAGGGCGAGGACGCCTCTGCCGTGGTGCCGGCGACCTCGGCCGACATCGGTTCCGCGATGCAGTCGATCAAGCATGCGGTGAGCGCCGAAACGAAGGCGGTGAAAGAAGCGAAGTCCACTCCCGAAGCACCCGTCAGATCTTCCGCCCCCGCAGGAGGAGCGGGTAAAGGCGAGGGAGCGCCGAAACAGTCGCCCGCGCCAACAAAGGAGCGCATTTTCGCTTCCCCGCTTGCGCGGCGCATTGCCAGGCAGAACGGCGTCGAACTTGCGGCAATCACGGGCTCGGGCCCGCGGGGGCGCATCGTCAAAGCCGATGTCGAGCACGCAAGGCCCGGCGTGACGAAAGCCCCCGCCGGACCGTCAGGCCCGGGCGCCGCACCGACGCCGGCCGCTGCTCCCGCGTCGGCGGCCCTTCCCGATGCACGGCTGTTCTATCAGCCCGGCGACTACACCGAGATTCCGCACGATCTCATGCGCAAGGCCATCGCCAGGCGCCTTCAGGCGTCGGCGAGCGCGATCCCGCACTTCTATCTCACCATCGACTGCCGCATCGACAACCTGCTCGCCGCGCGCGTGCGCCTGAACGAACAATCGCCGAAGGGCGAGGGCGCCTACAAACTGTCGGTCAACGATTTCCTGGTGAAGGCCGCCGCGCTTGCCCTGATGCGCGTGCCCGAATGTAACGCCAGCTGGACCGACAGCGCCATCCTGCGCCACAAGCATGCCAACGTCGGCGTGGCCGTGGCGCTCGATTTCGGCCTCATCACGCCGATCGTCTTCGGCGCGGAGGACAAGGGCCTTGCCGCCATCTCCAACGAGGTCAAGTCGTTGGCCGAGCGCGCCCGCGCCAAGAAGCTGAAGCCCGCCGAATACGAAGGCGGCAGCTTCGCCATCTCCAATCTCGGCATGTTCGGCATCAGGCAGTTCACGGCCGTGATCAACCCGCCGCATGCCGGCATTCTTGCCGTAGGCGCAGGGGAGCCCCGCGCCGTGGTGGAGAACGGCAAGCTGGAGGCTGCGACCGTGATGTCCGTCACCATGTCGTGCGATCACCGGGTCATCGACGGGGCGACGGGGGCGCGGTTCCTGGCGGTATTCAAGCAATTCGTGGAAGACCCCGCAGCGATGCTGCTGTAGGCTCGGCCCGCTGGGAGCAGCGATGGAAGAGCTTGAAGCCATTCTCGAAACCGGCGCCGCGGCGGCGGTCGAAATCGCGGCGTCGGCGGTGGCCGAGCGCGGCGGGCCGATGCTGCTGTGCTCCAATTGCGCCCATCCCCTGGTCGGGCCTTATTGCGCGATCTGCGGCCAGCCGCACGACACGCACCGCCGCTCGCTCGGACAACTCGTCGGCGATCTCGTCAAGGATGTCGTCAGCTTCGACAGCCGCATCTTGCGCACGGCCCGCGCGCTGCTGCTTCAACCGGGCGAGCTGCCGCGATCGTTCCGCGAAGGGCGCACCCAGCGCTACGTGCCGGCGGTGCGGCTCTACCTGTTCGTGTCGCTGCTGTTCTTCTTGTTCCTTTCGGCGACCGGCATCGCCTTCATGCAGTTCGGCGTGCAGCTATCGAGCACGAAGCTCGTCCACGATTCCGCCGGGCGGGTGTACGAAGTTGCCGGCAACAAGCGCGTGTTGCTTCCCCACCTGAAATCCGACGCCGCGGGCAACTTGAGCGTCGACATCGGCGAGAAGGCCGGAATACCCATCACGCCGGGGCTCAAGGCGAACGGCGACGTCAACCAGACCATCACCACGAAGCCGCGGTTCTTCCGGCGCGTCGGCGATCCCGATCTCGATATGCCCGCGTCGCTGAAGGCCGACGTGGAGAAGTTCAAGGCCGAGGCGTTGAAGGACAAGGAAGGGTCGAACTGGTTCACGCGCGGCGTATATGCAACCCTTACCAAGCTCGAAACCGATCCCGCCGCGCTGAACGGTCCGCTGACGGCCTGGATTCCGCGCGTTTTGTTCATCCTCCTGCCGATGTTTGCGCTGCTGCTCGCGGCCTTCTACTGGCAGCGTCGGCGCGAGTTCCTGTTCGTCGACCACCTCGTGTTCTCGCTGACGATGCACACTTTCGCTTTCGTCGTGCTGATCGCGGCCGCTGCCGCGGCGCAGGTGATCGACGAGGGCATCGTGCTCGTCGCGGCGCTGGCGGTGATTTCGGTCTACGTCCTTTTGTCGTTCAAGCGGTTCTACGGCGAGAACTGGTTGTGGACGGGCTTGAAATCGCTGTCTATCGCGATCATCTATCCTGTGTTCTTCCTCTTGCCGGCGCTCGGATTTGCGGTGTTCGCGAGCGTCATCGGCATTTGATCTTCCGGAGATTTCGTCATGGCAGAACCCTTCGACGTCGTCGTGGTGGGCGGAGGACCGGGCGGCTACGTCTGCGCCATCCGCTGCGCCCAGCTTGGCCTCAAGACGGCGGTGGTGGAGCGCGAACGCCTCGGCGGCATCTGCCTCAACTGGGGTTGCATCCCGACCAAGGCGCTGCTGCGCTCGTCGGAAATCTGGCACCTGATGCACCGCCTCGCCGAATTCGGCTTTTCTGGCGACAACTTCAGAATCGACTTCCGCAAGATTGTGGACCGCTCGCGCAAGGTGTCGCAGCAGTTGTCGAACGGCGTCGCCTTCCTGATGAAGAAGCACAAGATCACGGTCATCGCCGGCGAGGCGAAGCTGGCCGGCAAGGGCAAGCTGGCCGTGACGAAGGACGGCAAGACCGAGGAAGTCTCGGCGAAGAACATCGTGCTCGCCACCGGCGCGCGCGCCCGCACGCTGCCCGGCCTCGAGCCCGACGGCAAGCTGGTCTGGACCTATCGCGAGGCGCTTGTGCCCGACGTGCTGCCGAAGACTCTTTTGGTGGTGGGTTCCGGCGCCATCGGCATCGAGTTCGCGAGCTTCTTCAGGACGCTCGGCTCCGAGGTGACCGTGGTGGAAGTGCTCGATCGCGTCCTCCCGGTGGAGGACGAGGAGATCTCCCAGCTTGCGCACAAGGCCTTCGTCAAGCAGGGCATGAAGATCAAGGTGTCCACGACGGTCGAAAAGCTGGAGAAAGGGGCCGGCGGCGTCACCGCCACGCTGAAAACGAAGGACGGCAAGACCGAGACCGTCGCGGCCGAGCGCGTCATCCTGGCCGTAGGCATCGTCGGCAACTTCGAGAACATCGGCCTCGAAGCCGCGGGTATCAAGGTCGACCGCACGCACGTCGTCGCCGACGAGTGGGGCGGGACGGGCGTGCCGGGCGTGTGGGCGATCGGCGATCTGGTCGGCCCGCCCTGGCTGGCGCACAAGGCCATGCACGAAGGCGTGATCGTGGCCGAGCGTATCGCGGGCGTGAAGGGCGTCCACCCGCTCGACGCCTCGAAAGTACCCGGCTGCACCTATTGCTACCCTCAGGTGGCCTCGCTCGGCATGACCGAATCGAAGGCCAAGGCTTCGGGCCGCAAGATCAAAGTCGGACGCTTTCCCTTCATCGGCAACGGCAAGGCGATCGCGCTGGGCGAGCCGGAGGGACTCGTCAAGACCGTGTTCGACGCCGACACCGGCGAGCTTCTGGGCGCCCACATGATCGGGGCGGAGGTCACCGAGCTGATCCAGGGCTATGTCGTCGCGCGCACCCTGGAAGCCACCGAGGCGGACCTCGCCACGGTCGTTTTCCCGCATCCCACGCTCTCGGAAATGCTCCACGAATCCGTGCTGGATGCCGACAAGAAGGCGCTTCACATCTGATTACCTCCCCACAAGGGGGAGGTTCCGCGATAGCGCGAATCTCTCTGCAGCGGTACGATATCGCCCGGATTCTGTCGGTAGGGGGCTGCCATGAACGCACCGAGCGACGACGTCATCACCACCGCGAAAGGCGAGCTGGAGGTTCACGCCATCCATCATGCCTCGCTGATGCTGACCTGGAGCGACAAGTGCGTCCTCGTCGATCCCGCGCCGCTGCCCGGCCAGGGTCCCCGCGGGCTGGCGGTCTTTAAGGAGCTGCCCACGCCCGACGTGATCGTCTTCACCCACGATCACTTCGACCATTTCGACATGCCGACGCTCGACGCCGTGGCGGGGCCCGCGACCGGGATCGTCGCGCCGCAGCACGTCTGCGATGCCGAGCCGAAGGAACTTCAGGCGCGCACCAAGGTGATGAAGAACGGCGATCGCGCCGTGGTCTGCGGCATCCCGATGGAAGCGGTGCCGATGTGCAACACCACGCCGGAGCGGACGCGGTTCCACCCGAAAGGCTGGGGCAACGGCTACATCCTCATGCTCGGCGGCAAGCGCATCTACGTCGCAGGCGACACGGAGGAGGCGCCGGAACTGGCGCATCTGAACGACATCGACGCGGCGTTCCTGCCGATGAACATTCCCTACACGCTCACGGTCGAGGCGGCGGCGCAATGGGTGAGGGATTTCCGGCCGCGGATCGTCTACCCCTACCACTTCCGCAATCCCGACGGCGCGCTGAGCGATCTCAAGGCCTTCACGTCCGAAGTCGGCCGCGCCAGCGAGGTGCGGATTTTGAAGTGGTACTGAGCGGGATTAACCTGCCCGCAACGGGGAGGTGATTATCCCCCGTCGATGATCCGCTTGACGTCCTCGGCCAATCCGGCCGTGTCGTTGGTATCCAGCGTGACCAGCCTTGCGCGGCCGGTCTCGTCGAAGACGAACACCGCGCTGGTATGCGTCACTTGATATTGGGGCGTCTTGGTGACCGAATAGGCGACGCGATAGCGCCGCGCCAGTCCGGCTAGCTGGTCTTGTGTGCCGCGCAGGCCTTCGATCTGCGGCGCGAACGCTTCCACATACTTCTTCAGCACGGGCAGGGTGTCGCGATCGGGATCGACGCTGACGAACAGAACGCGCACCTTCTCGGCGTCCGGGCCGAGCTTGTGCAGGACATCCGAAAGATTGGCGAGCGTCGCGGGACAGACGTCCGGGCAGTTCGTATAGCCGAAATAGAGGAAAATCACGCGCCCGCGGTATTCCTCAGCATCAGTCGGCGTGCCGTCGCTGGCGCGCATCATCGAAAATTCCAGCCGCGGCATGGAGCCCGTGATGTCGGTGGCGTGCCACGGCTTCGGCCCTCCGCAGGCGGTGAGGAGAAAGGCAAGCGCAAGGCAAGTGAATCGAACGGCGGTCCTCATGGCGGAGGCAGATAGCACCGCGCAATCTCCATTGTCATCCCCGGCCCGGTGAAAACCGCGCAAGCGGCTTTTGCGAGGGGAAGGGGACCCAGGGTGTGAAAGCAAGTCGATTCCGACAGAATGTGCTGCTATTACGACTCCCGACGGAGAGATGGTATTGACATCACCACCTGGGTTCCCTTCCCCTCGCGCCGCTCCGCGCCGCTCGACCGGGGATGACAGCGGTGCGAGTTCCTCCCGCGACTGGATCGCATATGGCGCGCTGCTCGCGGCGGGAGGGGCCATCTACATCGTTTGCCGCGGCTTCCCCGCCGAGCTTCCGTTCTGGATGCCGTGGGAGTTTTCCTGGCCGGTGTTCCTGGCGACGGCGTTGTCGCTGGCCTGGTTCTTCCGCGGGCTGAAGTTGTTGCCGGCGGACGAACGCCCCGCGCCCTGGCGGATCGCGAGTTTCCTCATCGGCGTGGCTGGCGTCTACGCCGTGCTGCAGACGCATTTCGATTTCTATGCCCAGCACATGTTCTTCATGCACCGCTGGTCGCAGTTCGTGGTCCATCACGCCGCGCCGATGCTGATCGCGCTGGGCTTTCCGGGCCCCGCGATCACCGCCGGCATGCCGGATTTCCTCAAGCCCGCCGTCACCGCGCGCCCGGTGAAAGCCGTCATGGACGTGCTGCAGAACAAGCTCGTGGCGCCGCTCCTGTTCGTTGCGATGCTCTATTTCTGGCTGCTGCCCGGCTGGCACACCCGCGCCATGCTCGACCGCAACCTCTACGACCTGATGAACTGGAGCATGACCATCAACGGCATCATGTTCTGGAGCCTGATCGTCGACCCCCGGCCGCATCCGCCGGCGCGGCTTTCGACGCTGTGGCGGGCGCTCGCCATCCTCATCATCGAGCTGCCGCAGATGGTGCTGGGCGCGATCCTGTCGCTGACGGGGCGCGACTACTATCCCGTCTATTCGATCTGCGGGCGCGTGTTCGACATGACTGCGCTCAACGACCAGCACTACGGCGGCCTCATCATCTGGCTGCCAGGCACGATGATGAGCTTCGCCGCCATGATCGTGGTGCTGTGGGTGATGCGGGTGAACGAGGAAAAGCAAGAGGCGGAACGCAGCCTCAGTCCTTCACCGCATTGATGACCCAGAAATCCGAAGCCAGGTTGCCGCCGGTGAGATACGCATAGGGCATGAAGAAATAGCCCTTCCTGCCCACGCGCGGCCCCCACGAGTTCCTGATCTTGAACAGGCCGGTGCGGTTGTCGTAGCCGACGCACATGACGGCATGGCCGCCCACCGCGCGGTCGTTCGCGGAAGGCAGCGGAATGACGGCCGGACGCGGGTTCTTCGCGTACCAGCGCTGGAACACCGTGAACCCGAACACGAACGGAAATCCGGCGGCGAGGCAGCCCTGCAACTGGCTGAGCACCGGCGTCAGCCGCTGATAGTTCGTGATCACGTATTTGTGGGCATCCTGGTAGCTCTTCCGGCTGGGCTCCTCTGCCGGTTTCGAGCCGCGCGGGAAAGGGCCGCCCTCGTATTCGGCCGGCGTGTCGTCGTAGGGCCAGTCGCGCTCGGGACAGACGCCGAGCTTCTGCAGCGTCTTGATGCCGTCGCGAAGCTGCGCGCCGGAATCGTTGGCGATATGGCCTTCCACGCGCCGCTCGTTGAAGTAGATGAACAGCCGCGAAGGCTCGAAGCTCGGCGATTGCCGGTTCTTGAGCCGGTCGAACTGCACGGCTCCGGCGAGCGCGTTGGCGGTGCAGGAGCCGATGCGGCCCTGGTCGTAGGCTGCGAAATCGGGCGTCAGGTCGACGCGGTTGGGCAGCGCCTTCAACGCCGCCAGCGGCGCGCTGTACATCTGATCGCGCGGATCGGGCAGGTCCCTGACCCAGCCAAGCCCGGCGCTGATCCTGGCGATGGACTTGACGCGTGCGGCCGTCGTCGCCGCGGCTTTGCGCTTGGCCATGAAATGCTCCCTTTCTTCAGCTCGCCAGGATGCTCGCCCAGCAAACGATGGCACTGCAGACGGTGCTCCACCGCCCGAAGCCCTTGTAGATGTCGGCGGCGCGCTTGGCCTGATCGCGCAGCGTTCCTTCTGCCTTGATCTGCGGATCGGACACGTTGCGGATGGCGAGCCACGCCGGCGCGGTTTGTTTCATCTCGGATATGACAAGGCCGAGCACGGCGTCTCCCATCTCCGAAACGGAGCCCAATCCCTGGAGCTTGTAGTGGTTGTCGGAAGTGTCGAAGCCGAAGAAGTCGGTTGTCACCACCGACGAGGCCAGCGCCCGCGGCGTGATGCGGAAGATCTTCGGCTTTCGCGTGTTGTCCTTCGGCAGCTGCCCGGCGTTCGCCGCGAACAGCCGAGCCGCGGTCTTGAAATAGGTCGTCTTGACGGACGCACTCTTGTAGTTCGCCTGCGCAAACGGTTCGCGCTTGAATTTCGAGATGCAGTCGAAGCGCACGATCGGGCTGACGACGACGTCGCCGACCTCGACTTTCTTGCCGATGCCGCCCGCGGTGCCGGTGGTAATCACCAGCTTGGGCCGGACCTCGGCGATAATCTGCCGCCACACGTCGATGTTGGGCAGCTTGGGGCCGTCCTGCGACATGTGGGATTCGGACTTGAACACGACGACCGACTTGCCCCCGACCGTCGCCGTCCAGAACGCGCCGAGGCGCCGGGCATTGCGCGCCGGGCATCCGGGGCGCATCTTCTTCGACAGCGTCGTGTAATTGTGGGTGTAGGGCACATAGTCGTTGCGGGAGTCCTTGCCCGGCGTCAGCACGCGGCTCAGCGCGTGGCCTTCGTCGACCGTCCAGGTCACGACCAGCACGTCGGCCTTTGGCAGCGCCCGGTTTCCGCCGCGCGGCTTGCGTCCCGTCTTGGGCGCCAGCTTGGCGGGCCAGGGAATGTCGGCGAAGCGCGACAGGCCCGTCGCGGTCGTGAACGACAGGAATTGAAGCCCCGCGGGTGACTCGGAGTCAAAGTCGATGATCTCGCGCTGGATATCCTCGGCGGAAGCGTCCTTCGCCGCCGCAGGCCCGTGCGCGAACGCGGCCAAAGGCGGCGGCGAATCGACCGGATCGAAACCGAGATTGCGCTTGATCCATTGCCGGTCGGCAATCATGGAAAGCCCCCATCAGTCTGAGTCCCAGCGGGACGCATTCTGTGGTTGCATCATCCTGCTGTCAACATGATGGGAAGCATAACGTACTGTTGCGAACCCATACGGTCCGGCCGGGCCGCGCGTCTGGGACTCGCGACGCCGCCTGTCAACTTCCGATCTTGCCCCGGTTGAGGGCCACGGCGGCGCGGATGAGAGCCTTCAGCGCTTTGGCGTCGATCGTTTCGCCCTCGTGGAAATCGATGGCCCGCCTCGTGTTGCCGTCGAGGCTCGCGTTGAACAGGCGCGCGGGGTCCTTCAATGCCGCCCCCTTGGCGAAGGTAATCTTGACGACGTCCTTGTAGGTCTCGCCGGTGCAGATCATGCCGTCGTGATACCACACCGGCACGCCTCTCCACTTCCACTCTTCGACGACATCGGGGTCGGCCTGCCTGATGAGGGCGCGCAGCCGACCCAGCATTGCGCCGCGCCAGTCGCCGAGTTTCTCGATCCTGGCATCGATCATCCGCGAAGGCGACGTGCCGGACGCGGACGTGCGTTTCGGCGCGGTGCTGTTCTTCATGGCCGTTTCTCCTCGCCTGCGCGGTTCAAGCGATCCGCGCCAGCACCTGTTCCAGTTTGGCGAAGAACTGCGGCCATCCCGCCTTGGCGCCCTGATAATACCGCGGCTGATCGGCGGGGAAACCCGTCTGCTCCATGCGCAGATGCGTGCCGCCGCTCGTGGCGGCGAGAGTCCAGGTCACGATGCTTTTCAGGCCGAAAACCTCCCACGTATAGGACAGCGTCTTGTTCGCCTCGATCTCCAGCACCCGGCAGTCGATAGTGCCCCAATCGGCGGTGAGCTTGAAATCGCGGCCCGTAGCGGGCGCGAAGTCGTTCTTCATCAGCCATTCCTCGATCAGGTGCGGCTGGGTGAGCGCGCGCCACACCGTTTCCAGCGGATACGCCACCTCGCGTTCGACGACGACGGAGAGCGTTTCGGGTTTGCTCATTGGTCCATCCTTTTCAGCAGGTCTTCGAGGCGGTCGAACCGGTTCTGCCAGAACCCGACCATCTGGCTCGTCCAGTCGATCAGCGGGGCGAGGGCGCCCTGGTGCGCGCAGTAATGCGTTTGGCGGCCTTCATGGCGGTCGCGCACCAGCCCCGCCGCCTTGAGGACCGCCAGATGCTTCGAGACGGCCGGTTGCGACACGCCCGCGCGCGCCGTCAGCGTTCCCACGGTCTGCTCTCCCTCGCGGCAAAGCCGTTCGAAGATCGCCCGCCGGGTCGGATCGGCGAGCGTGCGGAACAGCGTATCGTGAACATCCGTCATTTTCGTGATCGATAACTCAGTGGTTATCGATCGAGCTGTAACAGCGAGGGTGCGCGCCGGTCAAGCAAAAACATGCAGACGATGTACCTAATATCCCTGCGCCTGGCCGTCCTTGCGGAACTCGCTCGCGCCCCAATAGACGTGGTGCACCGGGTCCCACTGGATCGCCTGATAGCCGCCGAAGCTGCCGTCGCCCGGCTCGATTTTGTAGCCGCGTTTTTCCAGCTCCGCCTTGACCGCGGGATCGAAGCCCGACTCCATCACCACCGTGCCGATGCCTTGCGACTTCTCGCCGGTGGGTTCGGCATTGCCGTAGTGGCGCCAGCGCGCCGCGTCGCCGGCTTCCTGCACGTTCATGCCGAAGTCGATGATGTCGGTCAAAACCTGTACGTGGCCTTGCGGCTGCATGTCCCCGCCCATCACGCCGAAGCTCATGAACGGAATACCGTCCTTCATCACGAACCCCGGGATGATGGTGTGGAAGGGCCGCTTGCCGGGAGCGTAGACGTTGGCGGCATGCGGATCGAGCGAGTAAAGCTCGCCGCGGTCCTGGAACATGAAGCCGAGCCCGTCGGCCACCAGTCCCGACCCCATGCCGCGGTAGTTCGACTGGATCAGCGACACCATCATGCCGTCCTTGTCGGCGGTGGTGAGATAGATGGTGTCGCCGTCATAAAGGCGCGGGTCGCCCGGCCCGATGGCGGGATTGGCGTGGTCGAAGTGGATCAGATTGCGCCGCGCGTCCGCGTACTTGTCCGAAATCAGACCCTTCATCGGCACGTGAACGAAGGCCGGGTCCGCGTACCACTTGGCGAGGTCTTCGA
>DATKOE010000082.1:0-11560 GCA_035524815.1 Rhizomicrobium sp. | reverse complement strand
TCCGAATCCGGCGGTGGAAACTTCGCTGATGCCGGCCGCCGGCGAAGAGGCGCGCGCCGCCGCCGTCGAGAATACGCACGGCACCACGTTCGACAAGCCGGCGCCGACCAGCGCGAAGCCCGCCACGACGGCCGCGAAATACGGAAACGCGGTCGCCGCGATCAGACCCGCCGCCGCCAGCGCGCAGCCCGCGCCGATCACCGGCGCGCGCCCGAAGCGCTGCACGACGAAATCCCCGGTCATGCGTCCTATGACCATCATCGCGGAGAAGGCGGCATAGCCCGCCGTCGCGCGCGCCGCCGTCTCACCCAGCGTGGTGAGATAGATCGCGCTCCAGTCCGCCATCGCGCCCTCGGCCATGAAGCACAGCGTCAGCACGAGAGCCAGGCCCGCGATGGCCCGCTCCGGCAGCCGGAAGATCGGCTTGGGTTCGTGCTTCTGCGTGTCGCCGGGCCCGAGATGGGGCGAGGCCAGAAGAACGACCGCGAGCACCAGCACTGCGGCAGGAAGCAGCAGGAAGTGCGTGGCCAGGTGAAGCGCGAGCACCAGTGCGCCGAAGCTGGTTCCGGCCAGGCCGCCCAGGCTCCATCCGGCGTGGAAGGAGGAATTGATCGCCGAACCCCACAGCTTCTCGGTGTAGGTCGCATGCGAGTTCATCGACACGTCCATCAGGCAGATCGATCCGCCGAGCAGAGCCGTCGCCGCGCAAAGGACCGCGAGACCGGGTGAGAACAGCGGCAGCGTCAGCACCAGCGCGTAGACGATGCCGGTGATCTGCGTGGCGCGTCCCGTCCCGCCGACACTTTGGACGAAGCGGCTGGCGGGCTGCATCGCGATCACCCCGCCGATGCTCATGAGCAGAAGGGCGATCGAAAGCTGGCCGGGCGAAAGCCCCAGCATCGCCTTCAGCGGGGCAATGACGGTCGTCCACGCGCCGAAGCCGAAGCCGTTGGCGAAGAACACCGCAAATGTCGACCATCGCGCCGAAAACAGGGTAGGGCCGCGCATCTCGTTCCCTTCGAAGGCCGCGGCTTGTGCGGGGCAAATGGGACTTTTGTTTGTCTTGCTACGGTTCAAGCTTCTTTCCGAGTTCGCCCGCCAGGTCCTGTGTGAACTGCCAGGCGACGCGGCCCGAACGGGCGCCACGGCCCGCCGCCCAGGCCAGCGCCTTGCGGTGCAACTCCTCGCGAGCTAGCTCAAGGCCGAAGTGCCCGGCGTAGGATTCGACCATCGACAGATACTCGCCCTGGTCGCAGTTGTGGAAGCCGAGCCAGAGGCCGAAGCGGTCGGAAAGAGAAATCTTCTCCTCCACCGCTTCGGATGGATTGATGGCGGTCGAGCGCTCGTTCTCCATCATGTCGCGCGGCATCAGGTGACGGCGGTTGGAGGTGGCGTAGAACAGGACGTTCGCCGGCCGGCCTTCGATGCCGCCTTCCAGCGCCGCCTTGAGCGATTTGTAACTTGTGTCGTCCTTGTCGAAGGACAGGTCGTCGCAGAACAGGAGGAAGCGGCGCTTCTCGCCGCGCAACCGCCGCAGCAGGAGGGGCAGGCTGGCGATCTCCTCGCGGTGGACCTCGACCAGGACCAGCCTGTCCTTGCGCTTCCGGTTGACCTCAGTATGGAGCGCCTTGACCAGCGAACTCTTGCCCATGCCGCGCGCGCCCCACAGAAGGGCGTTGTTGGCCGGCAGGCCGTCGGCGAATCGGCGGGTGTTCTCCATCAGCGTTTCGCGGGCGGAATCGATGCCCTTCAGCAGGTGGAGGGGCAGGCTCGCCACCTTGCGAACCGCTAGCAGGCGGGCGGCGCCCGCCTCCCAGACATACGCGTCGGCCTCGGCCCGGAGCCGGGGCGCGGCGTTCCGTCGCCCGTCCGTTTTGCTGGTTTTCATGGCCGAAGTCCCCACATGCGATGCGCTCCCATCATGCCTTTTCGTCGCTAATCCTTTGATTTTGCAGAGTTGCAATGGTGGGGCGCGCCGCTATAGTCCGGCGCACTCGCGCCCACAGGACCCCCACATGCAGGATTTTCTCGCTTCTCCGATTCCCATGCTGATCGCCGTCGCCGCGATCTTTTACTTCCTTGTCTGGCGTCCGCAACAGCAGCAGCAGAAGAAGCTGCGTCAGGCGGTGGAAGCGCTGCGCCGCGGCGACACCGTGGTGCTGTCGTCGGGCATCATCGGGCGGGTGGCGAAGGTGCCGCAAAAGGAAGATCCCGAGATCACCGTCGAGATCGCCGACAACGTCCAGGTCAAGGTGCTGCGCGGCGCGGTGAGCGAGGTGCGCGCCAAGGGTCAGCCCGTCGAAGCCAAAGCCGACAAGTAAGCCGGGAACAAATTCATGCTGCAGGTCTCCGCCTGGGTCCGCATCGTCGTCGCGCTCATCCTCATTGCGGGAATCGCGATCGCGCTGCCCAATGCCCTGCCCGCGAACGTCCGCGACAAGCTGCCGGGCTGGGTGCCGCACAACACGGTGAGCCTCGGCCTCGACCTGCAAGGCGGCTCCTACGTGCTGCTCGAAGTGCAGTTCGATCAGGTGATGAAGGATCAGCTCGACCAGATGCTGAGCGACATCCGCCGCTCGCTGCGCAAGCAGCACATCGGCTACACCGACCTGACCCACGAGGGCGATGCGGTTTCGCTGCGCATCCGCGACCATTCGCAATACGCTGACGGCCTGCAGGCCATCAAGGACCTCAACCCGACCATCGGCGGCACGTCCCTGATCGGCGCGCGGCAGTACGAGATCACCGAAGCCGGAAGCGACAAGATCAGCCTCAAGCTGTCGCAGGCCTACCAGAAGCAGCTCAAGACCGACGTCGTCAACCGCTCCATCGAAGTCGTGCGCAAGCGCGTCGACGAGCTCGGCACCAAGGAGCCTTCGATCGAGCAGCAGGGCAACGACCGCATCGTGGTCCAGGTGCCGGGCCTTGCCGATCCCAAGCACTTGATCGAGGTGTTGAAGACCACCGCCAAGATGACCTTCCAGATGGTGGACGAGACCGGCGATCTGGCCGCCGCCATCACCCAGCGCCGTATTCCGCCCAACGACGAGCTCCTGCAGCAGCAGGAAGAGCGCAACGGCGTCAAACAGTCTCCGCTCCTGGTCGACAAGCGCGTGCTGATCGCGGGCGACCGGCTGAAGAGCGCCGGCTGGGCCAACAACCAGCAGACCGGCCAGGTCGTGGTGACGTTCCGCTTCGACAGCGTCGGCGCCAAGGAATTCGCCGACATCACGCGCGACAACGTCGGCCACCGCTTCGCCATCATCCTGGACAAGAAGATCCTCACCGCGCCGGTCATCCGCGAGCCGATCCTGGCGGGCTCGGGCGAGATCGAGGGCAATTTCACGGTCCAGTCGGCCAACGATCTTTCAGTGTTGCTGCGCGCGGGCGCGCTGCCGGCGCCGTTGAAGCCGATCGAACAGCGCACCGTCGGCCCCGAGCTGGGCGCCGACTCCATCCACGCGGGCAGCGTCGCCACGGTGGCGGGGCTGATCCTGGTCGCGATATTCATGGTGCTGCGCTACGGGCTGTTCGGCCTGTTCGCCGACGTGGCGATGGGCTTGAACCTGGTGCTGCTGATCGCTCTTCTGACCATGTTCGGCGCCACGCTGACGCTGCCCGGCATCGCCGGCATCGTGCTCACGATGGGCATGGCGGTCGACGCCAACGTGCTGATCTTCGAACGAATGCGCGAGGAGCACCGCAACGGGCGAAGCATGCTCGGTTCGATCGACACCGGCGAACGGCGCGCCATCACCACCATCGTGGACGCCAACGCGACGCACTTGATCGCCTCGCTGATCCTGTTCGAACTGGGCAGCGGACCGGTGCGCGGGTTCGCGGTGTCGCTGGGCCTGGGCATCATCACCTCGTTCTTCACAGCGGTGATGGTGACGCGCCTGATCGTGATCGCCTGGCTGCACATGGCCAAGCCGAAGAAGCTGATCATATGAGTTTCCTCCCCCGTCCACGGGGGAGGTGGCCGCGCAGCGGCTGGGGGGGACGCCCCCCTCGCCCCCTTCGGGGGCACTCCCTCCGTAAACGGGGGGGGAAAGCATGAGCGGCAGCGACTCCTTCGCCGCCTGCGAGGAAACGGTCCGCCGCCACGATGCCGACCGCTATTACGCGACGTTGTTCGCACCGCAGGACAAGCGCCCCCATCTTTTCGCACTCTATGCCTTCTATCGAGAACTGGCGCACGCGGTTGAGGCCGCGCGCGAGCCGATGGTCCTCGACATCCGCCTCGCGTGGTGGCGCGAGACCATCGGTGACGCACGGGCGGGAAGGCCGCGCGAGCATCACGTCGCCCGGGCGCTTGCCTCGGCGCTGGCGGCGCACGATCTGCCGCAGGCCGTGTTCGCCCGCATGATCGAGGCGCGAGCCTCCGAGGCGGGCGGGATGGCGTTCGCCGGCGCCGCCGAAGCCGAGGAGCACGCCGACGCCACCTCGGGCGCACTGATGCGGATGGCATGCCGCGTGCTGGGCGAGGACGCGGACGAGGCGGCGCGCGCGGCGGGGATCGCCTACGCGCTAGCCGGTCGCACGCAAGGCCTCTACCGCAACGTCGACACCGCCCGCATCGCCCGCTGGCACCTGGACGCGGTGCGGAAGTTGGAAATCTCCCGCACGATCCTTCCGGGGATGCTGCCCGCCGCGCTGGTGCCGCTCTATCTCAGGCGGCGCAACCCGCCCGTATGGCGGCGGCAGTTGTCACTTTTCCTGGCCGCGCGGCGCGGGCGGATTTAGCCACGCCTCCAAATCCGCCAACGCGCGTTTGGACAGTTCCTTCTTCCGGTCGCGGCCGCGGGCGTCGCCGCCGATCTCCGGGAAAAGCCCGAAGTTCACGTTCATCGGCTGGAACGTCTCGGCATCCGCGCCGCCGGTGATGTGGCCCAGAAGCGCTCCCAGCGCCGTTGTGGGCGGCGGCGGATCGCCTTTCCCAGAAGCGAAACGTCCTGCCAGAAGCCCGATGGCCGCGCTTTCGACATAGCCTTCCACGCCGGTCACCTGTCCCGCGAAACGCAGCGCCGGGCGCGTTTTCAGCCGAAGCTGCGTGTCCAGCAGCCGCGGGGAGTTGATGAAGGTGTTGCGGTGCAGACCGCCGAGGCGGGCGAAGCTCGCGTTCTCGAGGCCCGGGATCATGCGGAACACGCGCACCTGCTCGGCATGCTTGAGCTTGGTCTGGAAGCCCACCATGTTCCATAGCGTGGCGAGCGCGTTGTCCTGGCGAAGCTGCACGACGGCGTAGGGGCGCCGTCCGGTGCGCGGATCGCGCAGGCCAACCGGCTTCATCGGTCCGTAGCGCAGGGTGTCGGGCCCGCGCGCGGCCATCACTTCCACCGGCAGGCAACCCTCGAAATAGGGGGTCGACCTTTCCCATTCCTTGAACTCGATCTTCTCGCCTTGGAGCAGCGCATCGAGGAAGGCGCAATAGCCCGCTTCGTCGAGCGGGCAGTTGATGTAATCGGCGCCGTCGCCCTTGTCGTAGCGCGACTGCTTCCACGCCACGCCCATGTCGATGGTTTCGTGGTGCACGATCGGTGCGATGGCGTCGAAGAACGACAGCGCCTCGGAATCCGTCGCGCCGCGGATGAATGCGGCGAGCGCGGGCGAAGTCAGCGGACCGGTGGCGACGATGACGTTTTCCCAGTCCGCAGGCGGTTCGGTCACCTCCTCGCGGCGGATCTCGATGTTGGCGTGTTCGCCCAGCGCGCGGGTGATTTCGGCCGAGAATCCGTGCCGGTCGACGGCGAGGGCGCCGCCGGCGGGAAGGCGGTGAGCGTCGGCGGCCTTCAGCACCAGCGAACCGGCGCGCCGCATCTCCTCGTGCAAGAGGCCGACCGCGTTGTTTTCGCAATCGTCAGAGCGCAGGGAATTGGAGCACACCAGTTCGGCAAAGCCGCCGGTCTGATGTGCCTCGGTGGCGCGCATGGGGCGCATCTCGTGCAGAACGACGCGCGCGCCCGATCGCGCCGCCTGCCAGGCCGCTTCACTGCCCGCCAACCCCGCGCCGATGATGTGGATGACGCCCGTCAAGCCTTGGCCTTCCGTGCCGCCGCCATGCATTGGCGGATGCCGTCATCGTAGGGCGTCTTGCGGATGCCGCCAAGCAAGCGGTCGAGGGCGCGGTCGTCCACGATCAGCGGATCGGTCATCAGATAGTGCATCTCCACCAGTTCGCGCATCAAGGGATTGAACAGCCCCGCCAGCCGAAGCAGCAATTTGCCGGCGACGCGAAGCTTGGGCTTGCCGCCGAAGGCCTGCTGCGCGACCTGATATTCGGTGATCGTGCCCGCGCCGCCCAGATTCCAGGCGTGTCCGAACGCGGCGGGCGTTTCCAGCATCTGCGCGATCACCGGCCCCACATCGGGCACGAAGACGAATTCGTGCGGCACCTTGACGGGCCCGATCACGTTGGCGCGGCGCCCTTCTGCGGCGGCGGCGAAGATGTCGTGCAAATAGCTGGACTCCACGCCGGGCCCGTAGAAATCCGGCAGGCGCAGGATCGACCATGCGAGGCCCGATTGCATCAGGATGTCCTCCTGCTCCTTGCGTCTCCTGCCCTTGTAGGTGTGCGGCCTGCGGGGATGGGTTTCATCGATGCGGGGCGTGCGTGCGCGTCCGAACACATAGAGTGTGCCGATGAGAAGGATCCGCTTCACGCCCGCCGCCGCGGCCGCCTCGACGACGCGCCGCATCAGGATGGGGTGGAGCTTGAACCTGTCGTAGGGCACGCCGAGCAGATGGACGATCGTGAAAAGCCCTTCGAGGGCGCGCGGTGCCGCCTTCGGATCGCCGGGATTCCACACGGCGAACTCGGCCTGAGGCATCTGCGCAAATTCCGCCTTGAGCCTGGCTTCGTCGCGGCCGATCACCCGGAACGGCGTTGCGCGCGCCGAAAGCGCGGCGGCGGTGCTCCTGCCGATGGCGCCCGTGGCGCCGAGCAAACCGACGGCGGCGTGCGCCGAATTTGCCTGAGACATGGCTTATCCCTTCAGCTTGATCGAACCGTACCGCGCGAACCACGGATGCGCCTGTTCCAGTTGGGTCGCAAGCTGGAGCAGGGTCAACTCGTCGCCGAACGGCGCCACGAACTGCACTCCGATGGGAAGGCCCGCCCCGTTCCAGTGGAGCGGCAGGTTGATCGCCGGCTGGCCGGTGATGTTCTGGAGCGCCGTATACGGAACGTAGTCGCAGAGCAGGGCCATCGCCGCTTCGGCGTCCCGGCGCTCCACGTCGAGGGTGCCGAGCTTCCACGGCGGCGACGACAGCGTCGGCGTCAGCCAGAGATCGTACTGCCGGTGAAACTTGGCCATCGTGCGCGAAAGCTGGTTCAGCCGCATCTTGGATTGCAGGTAGCGGCTGGCGGAGACGGCTTTGCCCCACTCGTAGAGTGCCAGCGTCAGTCCTTCGAGATTGTCGCGCGAGGGCGTCTGGCCGGTGAGGAACGCGACGAAGTCGATCACGCAAGCCAGGTTGCTGCACCACACCGCCGAGAAGGCGGGCATCAGGGCCCCGAGATCGATGCCGGGCGCGGCCTCTTCCACGTCGTGTCCGAGGCCTGCGCAGATTCTTGCTGCATGTTCGACAGCGGCGATGCAATCGGAATGTGCGGGCGCGCCGTCGAGCTTTTTCACGGTCGTGGCGATGCGAAGCCGGCGCGGCGGCCGCTTCGAGGCTTCGAGATAGGACTCGGGTTTCGCCGGCGAAGCATAGGGATCGCCGGGCTCGGGCCCCGCCGCGACGTCGAGCGCCGCCGCGCTGTCGCGCACGCTGCGCGACACCACCAGTTCGACCGCCAGTCCGTCCACCGCGTCGGGAAGGTCCGGACCGGCGGACACGCGCCCGCGCGTCGGCTTGAGGCCGACCAGTCCGCAGCACGAAGCCGGAATGCGGATCGAGCCGCCGCCGTCGTTGGCATGGGCCATCGGCACGATGCCCGCGGCGACCGCCGCCGCCGCGCCGCCGGAGGAACCGCCGGTCGAATGCGCCGGGTTCCACGGGTTGCGCGCGGGCCCGTAGAGCTTGCCCTCGGTGGTCGGCACGAGGCCGAATTCGGGTGCGTTGGTTTTGGCGAAGGCGATCAGGCCCGCGCGGCGGAACCGCGCCATCAGGAAGGAGTCGTGATCGGCGGGAAAGGGAGGAAAGAAGCGCGAGGCCTGCCGCGTCGGCATGCCCTCGCATTGCAGGCCCATGTCCTTCAAGAGGAACGGCAGGCCGGCGAAGGGGCCCTTCGGCAGTTCGGCCGAGGCTGCGGCGCGCGCCCGTTCATAGTCTCTGTAGACGATTGCGTTGAGAACCGGATTCACACGTTCCGCGCGCGTTATCGCTTCTTCAAGAAGCTCCGAGGCCGATATGTCGCCGCTGGCGACCAGGCCGGCCAGCCCCAGCCCGTCCATCCGGTCGAATTCGCTGATCGCCATGCGTCCTCCGCTTGTTAGAGCGACTCTAACGGATTGTTGCGCCCGATTCAGCACGGTTACCGGCCTTACGTTGCGCTTGCCGCAGGCCGCCCAGCCGAATTGTCGCAAATCTGATTGGGCGGTAATCTAGGCTCAGGGTTGTCGCGTGGGGTGGGGAAATGAAGAAGATTCCGCTCGAGTCGACCATCGTCGGCTCATACAGCTTTCTGTTCCGGAACATCATATCGATCATCGGCACGATGTGGTTTCCGGTGCTGGTGATGGCGGCGCTGATCGGCGCGTTCATCTGCCAGCTCATTCCGCACGAATGGCTGCAGGGTCATTTCCCGCAGCACTTCGACGATCACGACGTCGGCAAGTACATCCTCTCGCGCCTTCCGGTCTTCGCCGGCGGCATGACGGGACTCTTCGTCGCCGGATTGCTGGTCAGGTCGATGGTGGATGTGAACCTCCTGCGGCACGCGACCGGCGAGAAGACGTCCGTCACGCTGATCTGGTTCTCGCTCGGCGCGCGCGTGTGGATGATGCTGGCCGTGCTGTTCATCGGCTTCGTTTCCTATCTGATCCTGGAATACGGCGCGATCTTCCTGATCCTTGCCGCGAACGGCGTTCTTGCGGTGATTCCGAATCTGCCGCACGTCCTGATCCCGGTGACCAACGTCGTGCTCGGGGCCGCGGTGGTCATCGTGGCGGTTTACGTGTACCTGAGGCTGATGTTCTTCCTGCCCGCGGTCGTCGTGGCCGAGCGGCGGGTCAGCCCGGCGCGTTCCTGGCAGCTCGGCAAGGGCAACGTGTTCAGGATGGTGGTGGTGCTGCTCGCGATCTTCGTACCCGCCAGTGCGGTGTTCGGGGTCGCGGTCTACGCCACGTTTATCTCGACCATCGTGGTGGAAGCCGTGCGCCAGCATCCGGAGGGACCGGCGAAGGCGCTGGAATTCCTGAAATCGCTGCTGCCGCTGCTGCCGGTTCTGCTCGTCATGTGCCTGATCCTGGCCGTCGTGCTCAAGGGCCTTATGTTCGGCGCCATGGGCCGCGCCTATAAGGCCGTCATCGCTCCCGAGGAGACAAAGTGATGAACAAGATTCCGCTCGAAACCACCATCGGCGGCGCGTACCGCTTCTTCTTCACGCGCATTCTTTCGATCCTCGGCACCGTTTGGCTGCCGTTCCTGGCCATGATCGCGCTGTGGGCGGGAACCGCCTGGCTGGTTGTGCCCCACGACTGGTGGCTGGGCAAGTTCCCGGTGATCGACGACAGGAATCCGGACTTCTGGACGGTGTGGTCGATAATGCGGCCCATCGCGGAGGGCCTGCCGCTGCTCATCCTGGCCAGCCTCATCGTCGAGGCGATGATCATCGTCGGCCTGCTGCGCCTGGCGCTGGGTGAGAAGAAGCACAGCTTCGTCTTCTTCGATCTCGGCGGCGACGTGTGGCGGCTGATCCTGGTGTGGATCATCTGCTTCTTCATCGTGATCTTCGCCGAGATTGGCGTCGTTGCGGCGGGCGTCATCGCCGGCTTCGTGGCGAAGATCTGGGCGGCGACGGGCTGGGCCGTAGCGATAGGCATTCTCGTCGGCATCGCCGGGGCCTGCTTTGCAGTCTATGCCTGCGTGCGGCTGATGTTCTTCCTTCCGGTAGTGATCGTGGCCGAGCACAGGATCGGCTTCGGACACTCATGGCAGCTCGGCGGCGGCAATTTCTGGCGCATCGTGCTCATCTTCCTCGTCATCGCCATTCCGGTGGGGATCGTGGGCGGCATGATCTCGAACATGACCGTGATGCCGGTCGTGATGGGCCATCTGATGCAGTTCGGCAACAAGCCGGACCCGGCGCAGATCCAGGCTTTCCTGAGGGCGCTGCCGCCGCTCATTCCGTGGTTCATCGGCGTCAGCCTGCTCGAAAGGCTGGCCATGCTCGGACTGATAGCGGGCGCGCTCGGGACCGCCTATAACGCGTTGACGCCGAAACAAGAGGAAACAAAGGGCGCATGAACAAGATACCGGTGGGGCAGACGATAGCGGAGACGTACCGCTTCACGTTTGCCGGCGTCGAACGCGTGATCGGCGTGATCTGGTTGCCGATCCTGATCCTCACGGTCGGCGGCTACTTCGTAATGGGGCCCTATCTGACGGCGGAATCCGCCCTGCTCGAGGGTGACATCTCGCAGTTCGGTCCGGCGGCGGCGAGCATGTTCGCATTCGAGATCGTGTCGCTGATCATGCTGGGCGTGATCGGCGTCGCGATCACGCGCGAGGTCCTGAACCCGCTGCAGCGCCCGCTGTTCCTGCGTTTCGGCCTCGGCGGTGCGGAGCTCAGACTCGCGGGCGCCTTCGTCGGCCTGTTCGTCCTGACGTTCGTGTTCGTCATCATATGCGTGGTGATCGCCGCGGTCGCCGGATCGGCCTTGGGCGCCGCGCTGCCCGCCACGCCCGGATTGAACGGCGTCCAGCGGGCGCTCGGGGTGGGCGGATTGGTCGGGCTGTGCCTCCTGCCGGTGCTGTTCTACCTGTTCGTGCGCCTGAGCTTCCTGGTCGCACCCTCGGTGACGATGGAAGGCAAGTTCGGCATCGAGCGAAGCTGGGAGCTGACCAAGGGCAATTTCTGGCGGATTTTCGTGATAGGCGTGGCGACGTTCCTGCCGCTGGTGCTGGTGACCGTCGTCATCGAACTCATGATCCTGGGACCGGACTACTTCCAGTTCACGCCCGCAATGCTCGCGGACAAGGCCGCGCAGGCGCGCCATTCGGCCGAGCAGATCGGCATCGTGGCGCACAAGCTGCCGTACCTCATGGGACTGAGCTTCGTGCTGGCGCCGTTCTCCTACGGCCTGATGTTCTCGGCGCCGGCTTTCGCCTGGCGCGCGCTGACGGGCCGGCAATAGGCAAGCCGGCCCGTTTGGGCTATCTAGCGGCTCGCGGAATTCGAGCGGGTTTCACATGACCGTCCTCGTCACCGGCGCCGCCGGGTTCATCGGTTACCACGTGGCCGAGGCGCTGCTGGCGCGCGGCGATTCGGTGGTCGGCATCGACAACCTCAACGACTACTACGACCCGGCGCTCAAGCACGCCAGGCTGGTGCAGCTCTCGGACCGTCGCTTCGTGTTCGAGCGCGTCGACCTCGCCGACCGCGCAGCGATGC
>DATKOE010000081.1:0-11070 GCA_035524815.1 Rhizomicrobium sp. | reverse complement strand
GCTATGTTGTTTCCAGTTAACGGATATTTCACGTAGCCCGCCAAAACGCGCCAAAAAGAAACAGAATCAATGGTCAGAAAGTTGACGCCCCGGAAATTGACGGCGTGTCATGGGTCGGTAAAGTGCGACAAAATGGATCAGGAGGGACGATCCGATGGACGCCACACCGATGAGAACAGAGCTGCCGAGGGCGGTCGCTTCCGGCAAGCGTGAGCAGACGAAGATCTTGAATCGGCAACTGATCCTGGACGCCGCGCGTCAGGTTTTTGCAGAACTCGGATATGGCGCAACCACGGTTCGCGACATCATCCGGGCGACGCCGCTTGCGTCAGGAACTTTCTACAACTACTTCAAGTCGAAGGAAGAGGTCTATCAAGCCATCCGGGATGAAGTTGCACTTGCAATTCGTCCGCGACTCCATGACGAGCGCATGAAGGCCTCGACGGTCGAGCAGTTCATCACCTGCACCTTCCGCACCTTCTTCGAATACGTCTCCGACGATCGCGTGAATTTCCGCACCATCCGCCATGCCGCCGACACCACGCGCGTGAGAATGGACACGCCGGAAGTCATCGCCGGATTCGAGGAGCTTCGCGAAGACATCGAAGGCGCGATTTCGAAGGGCCTGTTCCCGCCGGTCGACCCCGACATGCTCATGGCGTCGATCGTGGGCGTCGCCTTCGAGGTGGCGGAGCGGATGCTTCGGCGCGAGCCGCACGATCCGGCGGGCGCGGCGGATTTCGCAACCGCGTTGTTCCTGGGCGGCGTGCGCGCGCTTCCGCATGCGCAAGCGCCCGAGCTTCCGGCGCAGGACAGCGTCACCTCGAACGCCGCCTAGCAATCAGGAAAGTGCGTCGAGCGCTTTCAGGATGGCGTCGGTCATGCCGGCGGTGCCCACCCTTGTCATGCCGGGCTGCATGATGTCGCCGGTGCGATAGTCCTCGGCGAGCACGCGCTCGACCGCCTTGTCGAGCAGGGCGGCGTCATCGGCGCGGCCGAACGAATAGCGCAGGCACATGCCGAAGCTGAGGATGGTTGCGATCGGATTGGCGAGGTCCTTGCCGGCGATGTCCGGGGCGGAGCCGTGGATCGGCTCGTAGAGCGCGGGCTGGCGGCCGTTCGCATCCTTGGCGCCGAGGGAGGCCGAAGGCAGCATGCCGATCGAGCCAGTGAGCTGGGCGGCTTCGTCCGACAGGATGTCGCCGAACAGGTTGTCCGTCAGGATCACGTCGAGGCTCTTGGGTGCGCGCACCAGCTGCATGGCGCAGTTGTCGGCCAGGATGTCGGTGAGCTGCACGTCGGGGTATTCGCGATCGTGCACGTCATGGACGACTTGGCGCCACAATACGCCGGTTACCATCACGTTCGATTTTTCGGCCGAGGCGACGCGGTTCGACCGCAGCCGCGCCAGTGCGAAGGCGACGCGCGCGATGCGCTCGATCTCGTGGGTGGCGTAGACCTGCGTATCGACGGCCCGCTTCTGACCGTCGGGCAGAGTCGTGATCTCCTTCGGCTGGCCGAAATAGACCCCGCCGGTCAGCTCGCGCACGATCAGGATGTCGAGGCCCGAGACGATCTCCGGCTTGAGCGTGGAGGCGTCCTTCAGCGCATCGAAGCAAAGCGCGGGTCGCAAATTGGCGAACAGCTTCAGGTCGCCGCGCAGGCGCAGCAGGCCGCGTTCCGGTTTCTTGTCGAAGGGCAGCTTGTCCCATTGCGGCCCGCCGACCGCGCCGAACAGCACGGCGTCGGCGGCGAGCGCCTTTTTCATCATCGCATCGGTGGCCGGTTCGCCGTGCTTTTCGTAGCTGCAGCCGCCGACCAGGTCCTCTTCCGCGCCATAGGAAAATCCGCGTCTGGCCGAGTACCAGCCAAGCACGCGCCTGGCGGCTTCCATGATCTCCGGTCCGATGCCGTCGCCGGAGAGAATGAGGAGATTATGCGTGGTCATGATTCACTCGCATTCAAAGCGTGATGAGCCTGTCTTGGTCCTTGCGGCCGGTGCGGAAAATCTCGCGCGCGTTGGGCCGTTCCCAGTAGATTTCCAGCAAGTTGGCCTCCGGATCGCAGAAATAGATGCTCTCCTGGCTTTCATGGTCCACCGCGGCGAACACGCGCACGCCCGCGGCATCGAGTTCGCGATAGGCGGCACGCAAGTCCTCCGCGCTGGCGACCTGAAACGCGACGTGTCCGACGCCGGGGCGCGCCACGAAGTCCGCCAGGCTTTCGGGCAGGACCGGATCGTCGCCCCCGACGGGAACCAGATCGACGACATGGCTTCCTTCGCCGAGCGTCAAGAACACTCCGCCGTGATCCGGATCGGCTTCCAGAACCCGGAAACCGAGAACGCCGACATAGAAATCCCGGGCGCGCGCCAGATTGCGCACCGCCAGCAGGACATGGCCGAGTTTCGTCAACCGCATCGCCGGACCTTTCCGTTTGTTCGCGGCCGGATCATAGCGGTCTGCCGGCAGACCTCACAGCCACGGTGCGCTTTGGCTGCGCGCGGCTTCGAAGGCCGAGATGTCGCCTTCGTGGCGCAGCGTCAGCCCGATGTCGTCCCAGCCGTTCAGGAGGCACTGACGGCGGAACGGGTCGATCTCGAACTTGATCATGCCGCCGTCCGGACCGCGGATTTCCTGTTTTTCCAGATCGATCGAGACGATGGCGTTGGCGCCGCGCGAAGCGTCGTCGAGAAGCTTGTCGATCTCGGCTTGCGGCAGGGTTATCGGCAGGATGCCGTTCTTGAAGCAGTTGTTGAAGAAGATGTCGGCAAAGCTGGGCGCGATCACGCAGCGGATGCCGAAGTCCAACAGCGCCCAGGGCGCGTGTTCGCGGCTCGAACCGCAGCCGAAATTGGCCCCCGCGATCAGGATTTTCGCCTGCTTGTAGGCCGGCCTGTTGAGCACGAAATCGGGATTCTCGCTGCCGCCGGGGCGCGTGCGCATCTCGTGGAACAAGGCGCTCCCGAGGCCGGTGCGCTTGATCGTCTTCAGGAACTGCTTGGGGATGATCATGTCGGTGTCGACATTGATCATGGGAAGCGGCGCCGCGACGCCGGAAAGTTGCGTGAATGCCTGCATAGCGGGGGCCTTGTAGCGGCTGGGGCCCGCCGCCACAAGCGGTCCCTGGAGCGATGCGGCGCGCCGGATTGTCGTGTGCGCCGGGAAGGGGGCTCCCATGATCGAACTGAAATCGAAACTCATCGCGCCGTGCGGCATGAACTGTGGCATCTGCAAGGGGCATCTGCGCGCGAAGAACCGCTGCCCGGGTTGCTTCGCCATCGGCACGCGAGAGGCGCCGACGCGGGTGCGCTGCGTCATACGGCACTGGACGAAACGAAATGGCAGGTTCTGTTGTCATTGCCCTGATTTTCCCTGCAAGCGGCTCAAGCAACTCGACATTCGCTATCGCACCAAGTACGGCATGAGCGAGATCGAAAACCTCGAATTCGTCCGCGACCACGGCATCCGGGCGTTCATCGCCCACGAACAGCGGCGGTGGGTTTCGCCCGAAGGCATTCTCTGCGTGCATGATCGGCAACGATATTTCGCGGAGTCGGCCCGTCCGGCGCGCGTTAACGTGACGCGTGCGAAACGGAGGGAGTCATGAGCGGGGCGTTACTGCGCCACGCGCTGGTCTGGGGCGCGGTTCTGTGGCTGTTCGGGTATCTGTTGAGTTTCGCGTTCTTCTTCTTCGTGCCGACGGACGTCCTCGGCTGGGCGGTGATGCCATTCGCGCTGACGCTGACGATCTGGGTTGCGGTCAGGCGGGTAGATGGGCCGACGCTGGCCTACTACACCGCCGTGGGTCTGGCGTGGGCGATCCTGGCGGTCGTGCTCGACTACTTCCTGCTCGTCAGGCTTCTGAAACCCGCCGACGGCTACTACAAGCTCGATGTCTATCTCTATTACGCCTTCACCTTCCTCGTCCCGCCGGCGGCGGGATGGTGGAAGCTGCGCTCAGCCTCCGAGCGTTAGAACCGTCACCGAGGCCGGCGCCAGCGTGACCGTCAAGGCGCCGTCCGTCACCCTTGCGGTGACCGGCTTCGGCGCAACCGCGTTGGGCGCGGCGAAACTGTTGACCGAGTCGACCTTGGGTGCCGCCAGCGTCTGGCCGCGTGCGGTCGCGGCGGTTGCGCCCGGCAGGCTGACCGACAAGTCTACAGGCCGCCCGGGATCGATATTGGTAAGCGCCACGACGATCTTGCCGTCTTTGGTCTTGGCGGCAACGACATCGACCCGCGGCAGAGTCACGCCGGCTTCGACATAGGTCCCGGCGTCATAGGCGACCGGCAGAAACGTCGAATCCTGGAACGGCACGTACATCCTGAACACGTGATAGGTGGGCGTCAGCACCAGCTTCGGCCCGTCGGTGAAGATCATCGCCTGCAGCACGTTCACCATCTGGGCGATGTTGGCCATGCGCACGCGGTCGGCGTGCCGCATGAAGATGTCGAGATTGAGCGCCGCCAGGACGGCGTCGCGCATCGAATTCTGCTGCTGCAGGAAGGCCGGATTGCTGCCGGGCATCGGCGCGTACCATCCGCCCCACTCGTCGACGACGAGCGCGATCTTCTTCTCGGGGTCGTACTTGTCCATCACTGCGGATTGCGAGCGGATCAGCGGCTCCATCTTCAGCGTTTCGCCGAGGACGTTCGCATAGTCCTGCCCGCCGAAGCCGGTCGCCGCCATATGCGGAGGCCAGCCGCCGAACACCGTGTAAGAGTGCAGCGACATGCCGTTGATGTCGAACGACCAGCCGTGGCGCTTCTTCCAGGTGTCCATCACGGCCTCGGTCCAGTCGGTGCCGGAATCGCCCGGTCCCACGGCGATCTTCTGCATCGGCACGGCGGCGTTGTAGTTGTTCACGAAGCGGCCGTAGAGCTTCATCTGATCGGTGTAGAAAGCGGGCGTCATCAACCCGCCGCAATCCCAGCTTTCGTTGCCCAGCCCCACGAACTGGACCTTGAAGGGCGCCTTGTGCCCGTTGGCCGCGCGCTCCCTGGCCAGCGCCGTGGGCGTCGTCGCGGTCATGTATTCGACCCAGTCGGCCGCCTCCTTGACCGTGCCCGAACCGACATTGAGCGAGACGTAGGCTTCGGAGCCGATCTGATCGACGAAGTCCATGAATTCGTGAGTGCCGAAGGTGTTGGGGTCGAGCACGTTGCCCCAGCTTGCGTTTACGCGGGCGTTGCGTTTTTTGCCGACGCCGTCGCGCCAGTGGTACTGATCGGCATAGCAGCCGCCCGGCCAGCGCACGTCGGGCACGTGCAGCGCCTTGAGCGCCGCGACCACGTCCTTGCGGATGCCGCGGGAGTTCGGAATCTTGGACTTGGGCCCTACCCAGATGCCGCCGTAGATCTGGGTGCCGAGGTGCTCCGCGAACTGGCCGAAGATGTGCCGGTCGATTTTCGGGCCCGGCTGCGAGGTGTCCACCTTGATCGCAATCGAGTCCTGAGCCAGCGCCGCCGTGCACGACAATGCCAGGGCGAGAAGGGGAGCAAGTGCGCGCATCTGAGAATCCGAATCTTTTGTCTGAGTAGTGATAGCCCGCCGCCGGGCTGGCTACAAATAGGACATGGGCGGGGCCACGGGGTCGGACGCGCAACCCGCGCACGGCCGTCCGGTCTCATTTCGCGGCCGAACGCCGCTCCTCGCCGGTAATGCCGTCCGGCTCGGTATGGTGGAAGCGGTTGAGATCCACGAGACGGCGGCCGCGGCTGGTCGTGGAAAGAACGTCGACGAACCGGCGCCCCCAGAGGATCTGGTGCGGCTTGTAGGAATGGCGCGCCCAGATGATGTCGGCGAGGGTTTCGTCGGTGCCGGAGAGAAGCGCGATCAGCTCGGCCTGGCTTTCGTCAAGCGATTGCCGCGTGGCGCCGTGGAGCGGGCTTTTCTCGTCGATGCGGTGCATGACCGTCCACGACAGCGCGAACAGCGATGAGCGCGAGCGGACGAGCGGCAGCTCCTGGAACCGGCGCATGGTGATGCCTTCGCGCGTGGTTTCCTGGCGGACGAAGGTGACCACGATGTTGGCGTCGAGGATCTGGTTGCCGCGCTGGTTGGCGGCGCGGAACATCAGCATCGGCGCGCCGTCGAACGGCGTGATCACCGCCACGTCGGAAAACAGCACGCGCGCATAAGGCCGCGAGAAGCGCGAGAACACCACGCCCGTGATCAGCGCGAGGTTGAGGATGCCGAAGAACGCCTCGAACACCACCACGAGATTGGCGTAGATGCTCTTGGGCACCATGACGCTGTAGTTGATCGAGCCGATGGTCTGGACGCTGAACAGGAACGCATCCCAGAAATTACCTGGCCGCGCGTTGGCGATGCCGTTGGGGTCGGCCATGTAGAACAGCGCGAACACGACGTTGATCAGGAAGAAGAACGCCAGCAACCCGAGGAAGAACACGCCCCACGGAACGGTGAGGATCGCGTGGTAGAAATCGGTCCAGCGCGTGCTGTCCTGACCCCTGATGACGGCAAGCCGCCGGTTCGGTCGCCGTCCCGGCTGGCGCGGGTGGGGCGCGGGGTCGTTATGGTGCGCGGACGGTGTGGTGTTCATCGGCGTTCGATTGCGCCTTCAGCGCCGGCCTTGAGAGGCGAGATAATCCGCCCAAACCGTCTGCATCCCGCTGCCCAGCATGTGGAGCCAGTCCCACGAATAGAGCCCGGTGTCGTGGCCGTCGTCGAAGGTGATGCGCACGGCGTAATTGCCGATGGGATCGATGGCCGTGATCTTCACATGTTGTTTGCCCGTGACGACCTGTTTCTGCTCGGGGCTGTGGCCCTGGACCTCGGCGCTCGGCGATTCCACGCGCAGGTATTCGGCGGGCAGGACGAAGCGCTCGCCGGTGTCGAACGACACCGTCAACGCGTCCTTCGCCGGATTGAGGCGCAGTTCGGTGGGCCAGGGGGTCATCGCCGCTCGCGCTCCGCGTCGGTAAGCGGCCGGGCCTCGTCCGGCAGCATGATCGGCACGCCGCTGCGGATGGGATAGGCGAGTCCTGCGGCGCGGCTGATGAGTTCCTGCTTGTCGCGGTCGTAGATCAGTGTCGTCCTGCTGACGGGGCAGATGAGGATTTCGAGCAGCTTGGGATCGGGCTCCATCGCGCTCCTCAGTTGAGCGACACCGGCCCTTGCGGGCCGGCGTTGGCCATTTCCAAAAGCGCAATCAGCGTGTCGACGCGTTCGGGCCAGCCGGGCGCCTCCAGCAGCGCCTGTTTCTCGGCGGGCTCGAACGGGCAGAGCATGGCGAGCGCATTGACCAGCGTCTCGGGCGGGGCGGACAGCACGCTCTTCCAGTCGGCCTTGAGGTCGCGCCGCGTGAGATAGTCCTTGAGCGCGGTGAGCAGGCGCTCGCGCGGAAAATCGGATTCGTCGGCCTGGTTGAGATCGCCGATGAACGGGGAAAAGTCGGCCGCCACGCGCCGGTAGGGCGTCTGCGTTGCCAGTTCCTCCACCATGCGGAAGCGGCACACGCCGGTCAGCGTGATGAGGTAGCGCCCGTCGTCGTTCTCGCGGAAACCGGTGAGCCGCCCCGCACAGCCCATGGAGGAGAGGGCCGGTTTCAGCACCTTTTCCTCGTTCTGGGTCGTCTGGATGACGCCCACGAGCCGGTCGGCCGAGAGCACGGCATCGACCAGCGCCAGATAACGCGGTTCGAACACGTTGAGCGGCAACTGTCCGCGCGGCAGGAGCAATACGCCCGACAGCGGAAACACATTGATGATCGAGGGCAGGTCGTCGAGCGTGTTGTAGGTCCAGCTCATCGGCGCCTCACGAGAACAGGATCGAAGACAGCCTGCGCCGCGCCGCGATCGTGCGCTCGTCGGCCGGCCCCATCGCCTCGAACAGAGTCACGAGCTGCTTGCGGGCCTGTTCGTCGTTCCAGCTGCGGTTGCGGCGGACGATGTCGAGCAGGGCGTCGAGCGCGCCCTGGCGGTCGCCCTTGGCATCGAGCGCCATCGCCAGATCGTAGCGCGCCTGGTGATCGTCGGGATTGGCGACGAGCCGGGCTTGAAGCTCGCCTTCCTTGCCGGAGACTTGGGCGGCGTTCTCCCGCAGGCTCAGTTCGGCGGCGACCGCGCGCACGGCCTCGTCGCCCGCGTCGTCGGGGCGCACCAGCGCCAGCGTGGTCTTGGCCCGTTCGACGTCGCCGCTCTTCAAATAGCAGCGCGCCAGCCCCGCCACCGCCTTGGGATGGCCCGGCTCGTCCTGAAGCACATGGGCGTAGGCCTGGGCCGCCTCGCCGACGGTGCCCGCCGCGAACTGCTTGTCGGCCAGTTCCAGGATCTCGGCTGCGTGGTCGTGGCCGCCCGCGCCCCCCGCCAGGCCCTGCACGAACTGCTTCACCTGGCTTTCGGGAATGGCGCCCATGAAGCCGTCGACCGGCTGGCCGTTGCGGAAGGCGTAGACCGTGGGAATCGACTGAATGCGCAACTGGCGCGCGATCTCCTGGTTCTCGTCGATGTTGACCTTGACCAGCTTCACCGCGCCGTTCGCGGCGTTGACGGCCTTCTCCAGCGCGGGCCCGAGCTGCTTGCACGGTCCGCACCACGGCGCCCAGAAATCGACGATGACGGGCACTTCGCGCGAGGCTTCCAGCACGTCGGCCGTGAAGGTGGCGAGAGAGGAGTCCTTGATATGCGGGCTGGTGCCCGGCTTGTCGGATTGGGGCTTGCCGCCCGAACCGAAGAGAGCCATGCGTGAGCTATCCTGTTATCCTGCCACCAACATGGGCGTTGCGGCCGGGAAAGAAAAGGGGCTAGCCGAACGCGGCCAACCGGCGCTCCAGGCGTGCCCGCACGTCCGGCCATTCCGGGGCAAGTATCGAAAAATAAACCGAATCCCGGAAGCGGCCCTGTGGCATCCACATATGGCCGCGCAGGGTTCCTTCTTCGCTGGCGCCGAGCTTCCTGAGGGCGGCGCGCGAGCGCTCGTTCCTGGCGTCGGTCTTGAACTCGACCCGGTGGTATCCGGCTTCGAAAGCGTTCTCGAGCATGAGCAGCTTGGCTTCGGGATTGGCCGCCGTGCCGCGCGCGCCTCGCACATACCAGGTGGCGCCGATCTCCACTCGCGCGTCCTTGGGCGCGATCGCCATGTAGGAGCTCGACCCGACGATCGCCCCGTCCGACAAGCGCCGCACCGAGAAGGTGAGCCACGTCCCACTCGCATTCTCTCCGGCGATGTAAGTCAACTTGGGGGCGAACCCGCCGCTCATGTCGAGCGGCATGTAGGTCCAGATCTCCGGCTCCGCGTCCGCGAGGCGGATGAGGTCGGCGTGGTGGCTGGAATCGAGCGGCTCCAGCTTCACGAAGCGTCCCGCAAGCACCCGCGGGCCTAGCGGTTCGACTGTCTTCATAGTGCGGATTCCGGCATGGTTGCGATCGTCTCGGACAAGCGGACGGGAGACTGACGGGGCGGAATCGCCTCCGCTTCCTCAGCGGCAGCAGCATAACCGCCGCATCGGCGCGTTGATACGGGCTTGCACGGCCACTAGTGTCGCGCCGGGGAAGATGGGACACCACGATGACAAAGTCCGCATACGGAGCACAACGAGGCATGGCCGCCGCCCTGCGAACGCGCGGGACGATGGCGGGTGTGGTGTTGCTGGCGGCGTGTTTCGCCGCCGTTCCCGCAGACGGGCAAATCGGCCGCAGGGCGCCGCCGCCGGTGCGGGTTCTTCCCGGCGCGCAGTCGGAGCCGACCTTCGGCGGCGTGGATTTTCGCATCCGCACCGGCGATGACGACCTGCGCTTCGACTCCACCGCCTGGATCGACCTGATTTTCGCCAACGGAAAGCAGAGCTGCGGGTTGAAAGCCTGGAAAGAGGACACGTGGGGCAACGGTTCCACTCACGAGGCGGCGTGCAATTTGTCGCCGCCCCGCAGCTTGTCCGAACTGAGGACCGCCCGGGTCATCCTCAACTATTTCAGCGATCCCGATCCGAACAACTTCGTCACCTGGGACAACTGGAACGTGAACTCCGTCGTCATGAGCGCGGTGAACCCGGGAACGAAGGCGGTGCCGGTCTTGTGCGTGGGCGCCGATCCGCTGGTGCGCATGAAAGGGGATTTGAGGTCGATCGATCTCAGGTCGTTCGCCAGCACTTGCTGAAGGAGCCGGTGCGGTTCACGCCGTCTCCGGCATGGCGGCAATCAAGGGCGAATACCCGCAAGACTCCACGAACCGGACGAGATCGTGCGCGGAGATCGCCGTCGTGCGGTCGTTGCGCATGGGGTGAAAATTCACCGGGTCGCGCTCCAGCATCGTCGCGTCGAGCACGGGCTTCACCACACCCGCCTCATCGTTCATCAGCGCGAAGGGCGTGACGGATCCGGGCTCGATTCCGAGCGTGGCAATCAACAGTTCGGGCGAGCCGAACGAGTAGCGCGGCGCGTGCAACTGCTTCGCCAACGCATTGAGGTCGACGCGCTGATGCGCCCGCACCACAGCCAGCCATAGACCGCCCTTTTTGTCCTTCAGGAACAGGTTCTTGGTGTGCACGCCGGGAATGGCGTCGCTGACGGAGGTCGACTCCGCGACCGTGAACACCGGAATGTGCTCGTAGGTTTTCCACGCGATGCCGAGCGCGCGGAAGCGGGCGTACAATGCCGCCTCGCGCTCGTCCGGAGAAGCAAGAGTCCGTGTCATCGAATGCGCTCTGCCGAAGTCGTGACGAGGAATCAACAACTTTTTGCCGCGAAAGCGTACCGCCAAGGCAACAGACGACACAAAAGGCGACAACAGCGGCTTTGGCGGCGTTGACTCGCAAGGCCGCGCTGCCACCATCCGCCGCAATCAACAACAAGAGGGCGGGACCTCCAGGACGGTTCAGCGCAATCGGCCGCTCGACGGCATTAGGAAGGGGTATTCAATGGCGCGGGTCTACTCACGTTCAGCATCATTTTTAGGCTTTCTGCTCGCAACCGCGGCGGTCGTCGTGCCGGCGCAGGCGCAGCAACTGGAAGAGGTGGTCGTGACCGCGCAGCGGCACGCGGAGAACATCCAGGACGTGCCGATGTCGGTCGCCACCGTCGAGCCGGAGAAGCTCCAGGCGACGTTC
>DATKOE010000080.1:0-3402 GCA_035524815.1 Rhizomicrobium sp. | reverse complement strand
TGTGCGCGCTCGCCATCTTTTTCCGCGGCGGCGGCCCGTTGTCGCTCGACCGCAAGCTCAGCAAGGAGTTCTGACGGACGTATCGACTATGTGCGTTAGCCCCTCACCCCGCCGCTTCGCGGCTGCCCTCTCCCACAAGGGGAGAGGGGGAAGTTGGCGTACTGTAAATTCACCTCTCCCCTTGCGGGAGAGGTCGCGAGCGGCAGCGAGCGGGTGAGGGGTTCACGATGAGGAAATTCAGCAAGGATGACGACTTTTCGTTCTTGAGGGGCTGCACGTTCACCCAGATCACCATCAACAAATGGTCCATTGTCCTCACGTTTGCCGAGGAGATCGGGATCGTCAGTGAACACCGGATGCAATACGAGCAGAAGGTTGGGGCTAACGTTTTTACCTACGACATCGATGAAGGCGTCGGCGTAATTCACTTTCAAGATTTACTTGAAACGAAGGTTGAGGATGTCAGTTGGGACGAATGGGCTATTCGGATGACCTTCCAGAATGGAAATGTTCTTAGCGTGTTCACTAGTGAGAGGCCCCTTGAGGCAGGCCAGATATACCGGCGCAAATATTACAATGTGTTTTGAAATATGAACGAGGTGACATCCACGCAGAGCGACATCCTGTTCGCGGTCCGCGGCCGGCTGGGGCATATCACCATGAACCGGCCGCGGGCGCTGAACGCGCTGACCCATGACATGAGCCTCAGGCTCGATGCGCAGCTGCGGCGCTGGGCCGCCGAGCCGAAGGTCGAGACGGTGGCGATCACGGGGGCGGGGGATCGCGCGTTCTGCGCCGGCGGCGACGTGCGCGCGCTGTGGGAGGCGGGGCCGCGCGGCCGGCTGACCCAGGAGTTCTACTGGAACGAATACCGGATGAACCGGCGGATCTTCCGCTATGCCAAGCCCTACGTGGCGCTCATGGACGGCATTACCATGGGCGGCGGCGTCGGCGTATCGGCGCCGGCCCGCCTCCGCGTGGCGACGGAGAAGACCCTGTTCGCGATGCCCGAGACCGGCCTCGGTCTGTTTCCCGACGTCGGCGCCAGCTATTACCTGTCGCATCTGGCGGGTCACGCCGGCATCTATCTCGGCCTGACCGGCGGGCGGATCAAAGCCGCCGACCTGCTCTACACCGGGCTTGCGACGCACTTCATTCCGTCGGCTCTGCTGCCCGCGGTGATGGTGGCGCTCGAGCGCGAGCCGCCCGCCGATGTGGTGCGCCGCTTTGCCGCGCGGCTGGAAGGCGAGGCGCCGCTGCAGGCGCATCGCGAGGCGATCGCGCGCTGCTTTGCCGGTGGCACCGTCGAGGAAATCTTCGCCGCCCTGGACCGTGAAGGGACGGCCTGGGCCGCCGAGACGCGCCAAAGCCTGGCGCAGAAGGCGCCGCTCAGTCTGCGCGTGACCTTGCGCGAACTGCGCGAGGCGGCGCATCTCGAGTTCGAGGACTGCATGCGCATGGAATACCGGCTGGTGCGGCGGTTCATGGCCGACCCCGATTTTTTCGAGGGTGTGCGCGCGGTGCTCGTCGACAAGGACAACGCGCCGAAATGGCGCCCGGCCACGCTTGCGGAGGCGACGACGGCGAAAGTCGATTCCTATTTCGCGCCGTTCACGGACGAACCCGAGCTCAACTACGACGACTGAGGAGGACGCCATGGCGACGATCGGCTTCATCGGCCTCGGCAATATGGGCGGGCCGATGGCGCGCAACCTGCTCAAGGCAGGCCACAAGCTGCGCGCGTTCGATGTGGTGAAGCCCAATCTCGAGGCGGTGGTGGGCGCCGGCGCCGTGGCGGCCAAGAGTGCGGCGGATGCCGCGGCCGGGGCCGAGGTGGTGCTCACCATGCTGCCGGCCGGGGAGCATGTGCGTGGGGTCTACCTGGGTGAGAAGGGGGTCATCGCCGCGGCGGGGAAGGGCGCGCTGCTGATCGACTCATCGACCATCGATGTCGAAAGTGCCCGCGCCGTCAGTGCGGCGGCGGGCCAGGCGGGGCTCGCGATGCTCGATGCGCCCGTGTCCGGCGGCGTGGCCGGAGCCGAAGCCGGGACGCTCACCTTCATGGTCGGCGGGCCGGACGAGGCGTTCGCGCGCGGTCAGCCGATCCTGCAGGCGATGGGAAAGACGATCGTGCACGCCGGGGCAGCCGGCAACGGACAGGCCGCGAAGATCTGCAACAATATGCTGCTGGGCGTGTCGATGATCGCGGTCTCGGAGGCGTTCCTGCTGGCCGAGAAGCTGGGGCTGCCGGCGCAGAAGCTGTTCGACATCAGCTCCAAGTCGTCCGGCCAGTGCTGGTCGATGACCAGCTACTGTCCGGTCCCCGGGCCGGTGCCAGCCTCACCCGCCAACCGCGGCTACAAGGCGGGGTTCACCACGGCCATGATGCTGAAGGATCTCACGCTCGCCCAGCGCGCGGCCGCCGGAGCCGGAGTTGCGACTCCTATGGGAGCGTTGGCCCAGGCTCTGCACGGGCTCAACGCCCAAAGCGGGCGCGAAAATCTCGACTTCTCAAGCGTAATCAATATGTTGAAAGGAAGCTGACAAACTTAATTGTTTTTTCACCAGAATAACGGCATGTTTCTAGTAACTTAACCGAGAGGACTGTCGATGAAAGCGGCTTATCTTGAGGCTGTCGCACTTGTCGAACGCCTTCACCGGCACTTTCTCGAAGTCGTCAAAATCGAGATGGATCGGCTGGGGATCCGCGACATCAACAACGTCCAGGCGCTCATTCTTTACAATATCGGGAACGAGGAGCTGACCGTCGGCGAGCTCACCCAGCGCGGCTACTATCTCGGCTCGAACGTCTCGTACAACCTCAAGAAGCTGATCGAGCAGGGCTACATCGCCCAGGCCCGCTCGCCGCACGACCGGCGTTCGGTGCGCATCAAGCTCACGCAGAAGGGTCTCGAGCTGCATCGCCGGCTTGACGGCGTCTTCCAGCGCCACGCGGATGATCTCGGCCGCGGGCCTGTGAAGCTCGAAGAGATGCAGGCGATGGATCAGACCCTGCGCCGCATCGAGCGCTTCTGGAACGCGGCCGTCGCCGAAGGCGGCGGCATGGTCACGACCAGCGCCGCCTGAGCCTCTCCACACAGCGCCGGCTAATGCGCTTGGCCCGCCTGAAAGTCGAAGGCGGGTCGGCCGTTCTGGCCGGGTGAGAAGCGCACGAAGATCGGGACGATGTGGCCGCAGCCGGCCGCGATCCACTGTTCGGTCCAGCGATTTTGCGCCGCTTGCGCGCGGTCCGTGACCATGCTGTCGATCACCTGGATGTGGCCCTCCTGGCACTTCAGGGCGCCGGGAGCGACCGTATCCAGCGCGATCTGACCGGCTTCCTCCTGCAGCTTGAGGTCGGCGAGCGACTCACCCGGGAACATCGGCAGCGGCGTCACTCCC
>DATKOE010000079.1:0-8896 GCA_035524815.1 Rhizomicrobium sp. | reverse complement strand
ATGCAGGCGCAGGCCGCCGTGGCGTTGTCGCTCAAGCGTCTCAGGAGCGCCGAAACCAGCTACGCCTTCTACTACATCCACGAGGGGGTCCCCTCCACCCCCGAAAAATCGAAAACGAAAAGACGGCCGCCCGCCGAGGAGGAGCCGCTCTTCCAGGAGTTGTGGGAAGACCCGGAAACGGGGGAATGGCTTGACTCGCCCCCGAAGCCCTAGCCGCGGCGGCCGGCCCGGCAACCGCAACGCGCTCAAGACCGGCCTTCACACCGCCGGGATGCGCGCCATGCGCCGCATGGTGCGCACGCGGATCGCTGCGCTGAAGCTGGCCAACGCGCGGGCGAAGATCGCCCTGCTCGATCGTCACCTCTCCCCCAAACGGGACGGGGCAGGACTTCCGTCCATCCCCTCTACGCCAGCATGCTCCGCAGCATCCAGGCGGTCTTCTCGTGCAACTGGATGCGCTGGGTCAAGAGATCGCACGAGGCTTCGTCGCTGGCCTTCTCGGCCAGCGGGAACACCTTGCGCGCGGTGCGCACGACTGCCTCCTGGCCTTTCACCAGGTCGGCCAGCATCTCCTGCGCGGTCGGCACGCTCTCGCTTTCGGCGATGCTCGACATCCGCGCGAACTGCGCGTAGCTGCCCGGCGCGGGATAGCCCAGCGCGCGGATGCGTTCGGCGATCAGGTCAACGGCCAGAGCCAGCTCGTTGTACTGGCCTTCGAACATGAGGTGCAGCGTGTTGAACATCGGCCCCGTCACGTTCCAGTGGTAATTGTGGGTCTTGAGATAGAGCGTGTAGCTGTCTGCGAGCAGCAGCGAGAGTCCGTCGGCGATGGCCTTGCGCTTCTTCTCCGGGATGCCGATGTCGATCACGGGGCCGTTGGCGGCCTTGACGGCTGCGACTGCTTGCTTGGGTGCCATACGCGTGTTCCTTCTCCTGATGGGGCCGGCGAAAAAAGCAAGGCCAGCCCGGCGAATTCCTGGCTTTTAGAATAATTCAAAATCGTGGAATAGCCACGGGCAAAGGGTCGCAGCGCGCGCTGCGGTGAGACTGGACGAAGCCGGATCAATCGGCTTGATTGGACCCATGAGCGAAGTCGACCACCTGAAACAGATCGCAGCCGCGCGCGCCCTCGAATACGTGACCGACGGCATGAGACTAGGCCTCGGTTCGGGCACCACGGCGGAGGTCTTTTTGGATCTTCTGGGTGCGCGCGTGCGCGGCGGGCTCAACGTCGTGGGCGTGCCCACCTCCGAGCGCACCGCGCAGAAGGCGAGGGCGCTGGGCATCGCGTTGGGTAACCTCAACGATCTGGCCCCGCTCGATCTCGCCATCGACGGCGCCGACGAATCGACCCGTACCCTCGATCTCATCAAGGGCGGCGGCGGCGCGCTGCTGCGCGAGAAGGTCGTGGCCGCCTCGTCGAACCGCATGATCGTGATCATCCACGGCAGCAAGTTGGTCGACAAGCTCGGCGCGTTTCCGCTGCCGGTGGAGGTGCTGGAGTTCGGCCACGCCACCACCGCCGCGCGCCTGGCCGAGTCCGTCGCCGATTTGGGCTACAAGAACGTGCCGATCGTCCTGCGCCGCAAGGCCGACGCCGTCTACAAGACCGACAACGGCAATTTGATCTACGATTGCGCCATGGGCGCCATCCCCGATCCGGCGTTGCTGTCGCGCACGCTGTCGTGCCTCACCGGCGTGGTCGATCACGGCCTTTATGTCGGCATCGCCAGGATCTGCGTCGTCGCCCGCGAATCGGGCGTCGAGATCATCGAACGATTGGAATGACCGGCAGCACGTCCATGATGAGCCGCGTGACCAGGCGCGGGCCGCGTCCGTTTTCCAGCCTGATCGCGTAACCCGGCGGGCAGATTTTCGCGCAGGAAAGCGTCGGCGGGCTGCCCGTGAGCCGCTGTTGCAGCGAAACGCCGCGCAGCGTTTCCATCATGTCGGTGATCGTTTCCGGCGACATTGCATAGTAGCTGTGGTCGAGCCGGTCGGCGGGCGCGTCGGTGGCGTCGATCACGTCGACGACGTGGCTTTTGTCGTCGGGCTGGAAGGCGAGGTCCGGTTGGTTGCCCATGCGCGGCACGCCGCCGTGCTCGCGCTGCGAGATCGCCAGCACCGAATCCAAAGCGGAGGCGTAGATCGTGGTCCGCTTGACGAACGGGGCGGCTCCGCGCATCAGCGTCATGAAGTCGTTGTTCTTGGGATCGGCGCCGACGTCGGGCGCGGCCAGGATCATCTCGTCGATGAAGCCCTCGCGCGGCGGCTGGCGCGACTGGCCGAGGCCGGACAGCGTCATCAGCAGCAGCCGGCTTCCCAGGCTGTGGCCCATCACCGTCACGCGCAGGCCGGATTCGCCGAGCTCGCGCAGGAACTCGGCCAGCAGAGGCTGCGAGTAGTCGCTGTGCTCGATGTCGGAGACGTAACGGTCCACGTTGATCTCGGCGCTCCAGGAGAACGCGGCGGCGGCGCATCCGGTCTCGGCGTCGTGGCCGACCTGCGCCGCCCGCAGCACGCCGCCGTCGAAGCCGGTGTGGAACCCGTGAACGAACAGGAACACCGAATTGCAGTGCCTGGCTTTCGCCTGCTCCTCGATCAGGGCGATGGCGCCCCCGAGCCTGACGTCGCCTGCCGCGCAGGCGACCGGCGCGGTCTTCTCGACATAGCCGTATTGCGGCTTCTCGCCCGGCAGCATCGCCGGCGGAATGACCGTCGTGGCGGTTCCGCAGGACGGCGCGCCTTGCCAGCGGGTGGCGAAGCCGCCGGGGAAGCTCGCATCGGGCTGGCGATCCGTTACGTAAACAACGTTGATCCACTGGGAACGGGCGTCTTGCGGGTGCCAGACGGAGCGCACCGGCCCTGAATCGTCGACGGCACAGCCGGCAAGCGCCAGCCCCAGCGCCAGACTTGCAACCCGAACAGCACGGATCATCGCCCCCTCCGGCGTTGATGGGCTATCAAACCTCGTTTATGCGAGGGCTGGCAAGGCGGGAAATCGGCATGGCGGACCGGCATTTCGACCTCTTCGTGATCGGCGGCGGTTCCGGCGGGGTGCGCGCCGCGCGGATGGCGGCGGCAATGGGCAAGCGCGTGGGGCTCGCGGAGGCCTCGCGCATGGGAGGCACTTGCGTGATCCGCGGCTGCATCCCCAAGAAGCTGTTCGTCTATGCGAGCCGCTTCCGCGAGGACTTCGCGCTGGCCCAGAGCTTCGGCTGGACAGTCGGGCCAACGCGGTTCGACTGGCCGGCGCTCATCGCCCACAAGGACGGCGAGATCGGCCGCCTCGAAGGCCTCTACCTTGCAGCGGTCGAGGGCGCAGGCGGTGTCGTGTTCCACGAGCACGCCTCGTTCGAGGACGCGCACACGGTTCGCCTTGCGAACGGCGGCAGGATCACCGCCGACATCATCCTGATCGCCGCGGGGGCGCGGCCGGCGCGCGATCTGTTGGGCGCTCCGGGGATCGAGCACTGCTGCACTTCCGACGAGGCGTTCGATTGGCCGCAGCTTCCGAAACGCGTCGTCATTGCCGGCGGCGGTTACATCGCGGTCGAGTTCGCGCACATCTTCAACGAGCTGGGCGCCGAAACCACGCTCGTCATCCGCAAGACGAAGGTGCTGCGCGGCTTCGACGAGGACTTGCGCGATGCACTGATGGAATCGATGGCGCGCCGCGGCATCACGGTGCTGCCCGAGCAGCAATTCGCCGGTGTCGAACGCCGTGGCGGCGAGATCGTCGCCACAACCACGGGCGGCGACCGTCTGGTGACCGACAAGTTGATGGTGGCCTGGGGCCGCCTGCCCAACAGCGAAGGCCTCGGGCTCGACAAGGTCGGCGTTGCCACGGGCAAGAACGGGCGGATCGAGGTGGACGCGCTTTCGCGCACCGGCGCCCCGAACATCTATGCCATCGGCGACGTCACCGACCGCCTGGCGCTGACGCCGGTGGCAATCCACGAGGCGATGGCCTTCGTCAAGACGGTGTTTGAGGGCGAACCCACGCGCCCGGACCATGCGCTGGTGCCGACTGCCGTGTTCTCCACGCCCGAGATCGCCACCGTCGGAATGAGCGAGTACAAGGCGCTCGCCCACGGCCACGCGATCGACGTCTACAAATCGGCTTTCCTGCCATTGCGCAACACGCTCGCGCGAACCGGTGATCGCTCGATGATCAAGCTGGTCGTCGAGCAGAAGACCGATCGCGTGCTGGGCTGCCATGTTTTCGGGCCGGACGCCTCCGAGATTGTCCAGATCGTTGCCGTCGCACTGAAGATGGGCGCCACCAAGGCGCAGTTCGACGCCACCGTCGCGCTGCATCCCAGCGCCGCTGAGGAGCTTGTGACCATGCGCACGAAGGCGTATTCGAAGACGCCTTGATCGCGCTCGCTTCTGTGGTGCGCGGCGGGCGCACCTTGGGCCAGAACGCGTCCTGGAGTCTGGAAGCGGCCTGCTTCGTCGCCGCGGCCGCCACGGGCTGCGCCGTGCGCGTCTTTCGGCGCTGGCTCGGCCTTACCGGCGACGCCGCCGTTATCGTCACCGCGATGGAATATCTGCTGCGGGTTTTCTTTACCTTGGCCGCGATCGGCGCCGGGCTCGCGATTCCCGCCCAATTGTTGAGGAATCCTGACTTCTGAAGCCATCGTTGGTTAACGCATTGGCAACGGCCGTGGAGCGATGGTTACCGGTCCAAAGCCGGAACCGGGTCATGGTCAGGATTCTCCTCGTCGTCATCTACGCGCTCACGGGCGCCACAGCGGGAAGCCTCGCCGGCATGGCGAGCGGCCTGCCGATGGGCCTGCTGTGCGGCGTGATCGCGTTCCTGCTTGCGATGCAGATCGACGGCGCGATCCTGCGCGTGCGCGACAACCGGCTCCTGAAAAAGGAGATCGCCAAGCTGAATCAGTCCGGCGCGGCGGTGCAGAAGGCGCTTTCCGAGACCCAGGCCAGGATGGACGAGGTCACCAAGGCGGTGGAAGCGCGCCACAGCGCGCAGAACCGGAAGATCGTCTCCGAGCTTCAGGTGCTCGAAAGCCTCATGCGCGAGTTTGCCTCGAAGGTTTCCGACAAGGCCAAGACGCTGCCCGGCGGAGCACCAGCCCCGGCGCGCCCGGTCGATCTCGACCACATGGCCGAACCCGAGCTGCTCGAGATGATCCGCGCCTCGCTGGAGGACAACCGCGTCGATCTCTACCTGCAGCCCACCGTCAGCCTGCCGCAGAGAAAGGTGCGCTTCTACGAAGCGCTGTCGCGCCTGCGCTCCGAGGACGGCCATGTGATCATGCCGGCGCAGTACATCAGAATTGCCGCGCCTGCGGGCCTCATGAGCGTCGTCGACAACCTCCTGCTATTCCGCTGCGTGCAGATCGTGCGCCGCCTGATGACCAAGAACCGCGGTATCGGCGTATTCTGCAACATCTCCGGGGACACGCTGCGCGACGCCGAGTTCTTCCCGCAGTTCCTTGAGTTCATGCAGCACAACAAGGATCTCGGCGGCCAGATCGTATTCGAGTTCGCGCAGGACGCCGTCATGAAGGCGGGCCGCGAGGGCGACGCCAACCTGAAGCGCCTCTCCGATATCGGGTTCGCGCTGTCGATGGACAACATCAAGACGCTGGCGCTCGATTTCGGCAAGCTGAAGAGCACCGGATTTCAGTACCTCAAGGTCCGCGCCGACACGCTGACGCGGGGCATGGGCGCCGCTCAGGCCACCGTCGCCGCCGAGGATTTCAAGAATCTGCTCGCCCGCCACGGATTGAACCTGATTGCCGAGCGCGTCGAGGACGAGAAGACCGTAGTCCAGCTTCTCGACTACGCGGTCGACTACGCGCAAGGCTATCTGTTCGGGGAGCCGCGCGCCGTGCGCGGCGACACGCTGAAAGTGAGCGACAAGCCTGCCGCGGCCGTCGTTGCGCTGCGCCGGACGGCCTGAACCAGACTTCGCTCCGTCGTCTTCCGTCCGTGCAGCGGGCGGTGTCACGATTTCGCCCCGATTCCGGCTTGCGAAAGACCCGCGACAAAGCCAAGTTGCCGTATCGGCGCGACTGTGCTTCTTCTCGATGCGGAATTTGCGCGTTTTGGTTTTGATGAGCGGGAATCCAGTTATTATCGGTGGGCTGCGGCAGATTGCCGGGGAATACGACGCGCTGATCTGCGACGTCTGGGGTGTGGTTCACGACGGCGTGCGCGCCTTCCCCAAGGCGGTGGAGGCGCTCGAGCGCTTCCGGGGCGAACGCGGCCGCGTGGTGCTGTTGTCGAATGCGCCGCGCCCCGCCGCCGAGATCGAGGAACAGCTTGCTGCGTTTGGCGTCCCCGGCGACGCCTACGACGCCGTCGTCACCTCAGGAGGCGCGGCGCGGGACGATCTCGCCCGCCGCGCCCGAACCGGTACGCTTGCGGTCATGCACATCGGCCCCGACCGCGACCGGCCCGTGTTCGAAGGACTGAGTGTCCGTCTGACCGGCGCCGAAGCCGCCGACGTCGTCCTGTGCACGGGACTGTTCGACGACGAGGTCGAGACCCCCGAATCGTACCGCGCCACGCTTGTCGAGTTACGGCAGCGGGACCTTCCGATGATCTGCGCCAATCCGGACGTGCTGGTGCCGCGCGGGGGAAAACTCGTGCATTGCGCCGGCGGGATCGCGCGGGCCTACGAGGCCGTGGGCGGGAAAGTCGCCTATTACGGCAAGCCCCACGCCCCCATCTATGAACCGGCGCTCGAAGCCGCCGGCCGTCCCAAGCGTTCCCTGGTTGTGGGCGACGCTCTGGAGACCGACATTGCCGGTGCCAACGCGATGGGACTCGATGCATTGTTCGTGGTCAACGGTCTGCACGGCAAGGAAGTTGGAGCGCTTACGTCCGAAAACCTCGCTGCGTTTTTCGGCCGCCACCGCCTTTCCGTCCGTGCCGCGATCGGGGATTTCGCATGGTAACGTGGCGACGGTCGAAACCCGCATGAGCCGTTTGTTCGAGAACCCGAACCCCGGCATGTCCGAAGGAACCCGATGAAGGTATTCCGGCACACCGCGGACGTTCCCGACGCCTTCAAGGGCGCGGTGGTGGCGATCGGCAATTTCGACGGCGTTCATCTCGGCCACCAAGCCTTGATCGCGCGCACTCTCAAGCTGGCCGAAGACCGCAAGGCTCCGGCTGCCGTGCTCACCTTCGAACCGAGCCCGCGCGAGTTCTTCCGCCCCGGCGGCGAGCCGTTCAAGCTCACTCCGTTCCGCAACAAGTGTCACCTGATATCGACGCTCGGCGTCGACTGCATGTATGCCCTGCCGTTCGACGCCGAGATGGCCCACCGCACTGCGCAGGAGTTCGCGTTCGAGGTGCTGATTCGGGGATTGGAAGCGGGCTGCGTCGTGGTCGGGAGCGACTTCCGCTTCGGCATGGGCCGTGCCGGCGATGCCGCGATGCTCTCCTATCTCGGCGACATGGAGGGTTTCGGCGTCTCGATCCTGGAAACCATCAAGCTGCCCGTCGGCGAGAAGATTTCGTCGACGGGAATCCGCGAGGCTCTGAAGGCGGGGCGCCCGCACGAAGCGATGCGGTGGATGGGCCATCCCTTCACCATCGAAGGCAGGGTTCATCACGGCGAGGAGCGCGGGCGCACGCTCGGCTATCCGACCGCCAACATGCATCTCGACGGCTACATCCGCCCCGCTTTCGGCATCTATGCCGTGCGCGTTTCCGTCCTGCAGAACGATGAGATCGTGGCCCGCTACAACGGGGTGGCCAATCTCGGCGTACGCCCGATGTACCTCTTGCGCGAACCGTTGCTCGAAACCCACCTTTTCGATTTCGACGGCGACGTCTACGGCATGCATCTGGCCGTCGAGTTGATCTCGTTCATCCGCCCCGAGGCCGTGTTCGCAACCCCGGATGAACTCAAGGTGCAGATCGCCGAGGACGTCGAGAAGGCGCGGGCGGTCCTCTCCCGTTAACCGCGGCAGAGTAGGGGCGATCCGGCGCCCGCTGGACCGCACCGTCCGGCGCTGTTAGAAGGTCCGCTTTCCGATCGGAAGGCGGGAATCATGTTGGGAAACCTCAAGAAGGCGCGAATTCGCCGCCCGGCTCCCCGGGCTTGACGACGCTCGCGCGGAGACCGGGAAATCCGTCCCAACCCCATCCGTCAAGGCCTTACAATGTCGAAGAAAAATGATCAGACCGGCGCGAAAGACTACCGCGCCACGCTTTTCCTGCCCCAGACCGATTTTCCCATGAAGGCGGGCCTGCCCCAGGCCGAGCCCCGGTGGCTCGCCAAATGGGCGAAACAGGACCTTTACGGCTGCATCCGCGCCGCGGCGAAAGGCCGCCCGCTGTTCGTTCTCCACGACGGCCCGCCCTACGCCAACGGCGAGATCCACTCCGGCACGGGCATGAACAAGGTCCTCAAGGACTTCGTCGTCCGCTCGCAGACCATGATGGGCAAGGACGCGCCCTACGTGCCCGGCTGGGACTGCCACGGCCTGCCGATCGAATGGAAGATCGAGGAGAAGTACCGCGCCGAGGGCAAGTCGAAGGACGACGTGCCGATCGACCGGCTCCGCCGCGACTGCCGCGAGTTCGCGGCCTCCTGGATGGACGTGCAGCGGGGCCAGTTCAAGCGGCTGGGCTGCATCGGCGAGTGGGACCGTCCGTATACGACCATGAACTTCGCCGCCGAGGCGATTATCGCCGGCGAACTGCACAAGTTCGTCGCCAACGGGCTGCTCTATCGCGGTTTCCGGCCGGTGATGTGGTCGCCGATCGAGAAGACGGCGCTCGCCGAAGCCGAGATCGAATACCACGAACACACCAGCCCGACGATCTATGTGAAGTTTCCAGTTGTTGGTGTTCGTACGAGACCTGAGATTCAAGGCAGCGCGCGCGTCTTGGTCGAGCGCGAACCGGA
>DATKOE010000078.1:0-6030 GCA_035524815.1 Rhizomicrobium sp. | reverse complement strand
CCGCACATCGCCGCGGTGTTCATCAACCGTCTCAGGATCGGCATGCGGCTGCAATCCGACCCCACCATCATCTACGGCATCACCAAGGGCTACCCGATCGGCCGGCGCATCAAGCAGAGCGAGATCGACCGTCCCACGCCCTACAATACCTATGTGATCGCGGGCCTGCCGCCCGAGCCGATCTGCAATCCCGGCAGGGACTCGATCGAAGCCGTGCTCGATCCGGCGCAGTCGAGAGACCTCTACTTCGTGGCCGACGGCACCGGCGGGCACGTCTTCGCCGCCACGCCCGACGAGCAGGCCAAGAACGTCGCCAAGTGGCGGAAGATCCACGCGCAACAGAACTGAACTCGGGGCTTGTTTGCCGGGAATTCCGAACGGATCGCAGGTGAATGAGGTGACGGAAGAAATGATCCGGCGAACGGAAAAGCACAAACGCAATTCGCAAAGGGAGTCGATCGCCATGAACTGCAGGGCATTCGCCGTGTCGAGCGCTATCTTGTTGGTCCTGTCCATGTCTGCCGGAACCGCCGCGGCGCCGACGTCCGCGCCCACCGAGGACTTCAAACCGTCGTCCTTGAACCAGCCGGGCCAGCAGTATCCGCAAGTCAATTCCCAGGGCTATGCGCGCTTTCGCATCGTGGCGCCCAACGCGCAGAGCGTCAGCGCAACCCTGGGCCTCGGCGGCAGCGGCGGCACCACTCTTACGAAAGCCGCCGACGGCTCATGGACGGGCACGACCGCCGGTCCGCTCGACGAGGGCTTTCACTATTATCACCTTACGGTCGACGGCGGGACCTTCGACGACCCCGGCGCGCAGAACTTCTACGGTTCCATCCGATGGGAAAGCGGTATCGAAATCCCGGCACACGATTCTGATTTCTACGCACTGAAGGATGTGCCCCACGGCCGCGTGCAGCAGATACTTTTCCCCTCGCCCAGCACGAACACGCAACGCAGGGCCTTCGTCTATACGCCGCCCGGCTATGACAAGGACCAGAGCACGCGCTATCCGGTACTGTACCTGCAGCACGGCTGGGGCGAAGACGAAACCGCCTGGACCAACCAGGGCCGCGCCAATCTGATCATGGACAACCTGATCGCCGAGGGCAAAGCAAAGCCGTTCATCATCGTGATGACCTACGGCATGACCAACGACGTGAAGTTCGGCAAGCTCTTCAGTTTCGACATCAAGCCATTCCAGACAGTTCTGGTCGACGAACTCATTCCCTACATCGACGCCAACTTCCGCACGCTCGCCGACCAGCCGCATCGTGCCATGGCGGGCCTTTCCATGGGCGGCATGGAAACCAAGACGATCACGCTGGCAAACCTGAACACGTTTTCACGCATCTGCCTGCTCAGCGGCGGCACCATCTCGATGGACGACGTCAACGCCACCCCCGGCTTCCGCGACAAGATCAAGTTCGTGTTCGTCAGCTTCGGCAGCCGGGAGATCAGGGACGGACATGTCGGGTTCCCCGGCGGCCCGCAAATCGATCCGAAGGCGAACGACGCCGCGTTGCGGCAAGCCGGAATCAACAGCGTCTTTTACGTCTCGCCCAATACGGCCCACGAATTCCTGTCGTGGCGGCGCAGCCTGCACGAACTCGCACCGCTGCTGTTCAAGGATTGACCGCGGTTGGCCGCGCGGACGGGATGACAGTCGGGAGAGGTGGCAGTAAGTTCGCGGTCGATTCCTGGAGCCCGCCCGATGCCCCTCGTCAGCATGACCGGTTTCGCCGAAGCGCACGGCGGCCACGAGACCGCCCGCTGGCGCTGGGAGGCCAGGAGCGTGAACGGCCGCGGCCTGGAAATGCGCCTGCGCCTGCCGCAGGGCTTCGATTCTCTCGAGCCGCCCGCCCGCGCGCTGGCCGCCAGCCGCTTCAAGCGCGGCAACATCCAGGCGACCTTGAACTTCGATCCCGGCGCCGCCGTGCGCGGGCTCAGAGTCGATGCCGCCGCGCTCGCCTCGGCGGTGAAGATCGCCAAACAGATCGCCACCGAATCGGGCCTGCCGCCGGCTAGCGTCGACGGCCTATTGGCGCTCAAGGGCGTGCTGGTGCAGGACGAGGGGCTGGGCGCGCCGGACGAAGACTACGCCGCGCGCGACGCGGCCATTCTCCGGACGCTGGCGGAGTGCTTCGATGCGCTGGCCCGCGCCCGCGAAGGCGAAGGCGCCAAGCTCGCCGTGGTGCTGTCGGCGCAGATGGACGAGATCGCCCGCTTCACGGGGTCCGCGGGCGTCGCCGCCGTGGCGCAGCCGGCCGCCATCCGCGACAGGCTGACCGAACAACTCAACGACCTGATGGCGCCCGGCGCGGTGTCGCCCGAACGCCTGGCGCAAGAGATCGCGCTGCTGGCCGCGCGCGCCGATATCCGCGAGGAGATCGACCGGCTCACCGCGCACGTCTCGGAAGCGCGCCGCCTGCTCGCCTCGGGCGAGGCGGTGGGCCGCCGTCTCGATTTCCTGGCGCAGGAGTTCAACCGCGAAGCCAACACGCTGTGCTCGAAATCCGCCGACGTGGAACTCACCCGCATCGGCCTCGACCTCAAGGCGGCGATCGATCAGTTCCGCGAGCAGGCTCAGAATGTGGAGTAGGCCATCGAGACGCACTTTCGCCCTGATCCTGAGGAGCGAGCGTCTCGAAGGACGGGCAAGAGGACTCCTCGGGGTGAGGGAAGTGAAGCTGTACACATGACCGTCGAAATCGAACGCCGCGGGTTGATGCTGGTTCTGTCCTCGCCCTCGGGGGCGGGCAAGACGACGCTGTCGCGCTGGCTGCTCGAAAGCCAGAACAACGTGGCGATGAGCGTGTCGGCCACCACCCGCCCGATGCGCCCGAACGAGGTGGAAGGCCGCGACTACTTCTTCAAGACCGAAGCCGAGTTCCGCGCGATGGCGGAGCGGGGCGATTTCCTCGAGCACGCCGTCGTATTCGGGCACCAGTACGGCACGCCCAAGGCGCCGGTGTTCGAGGCGCTGCGCCGCGGCCGCGACGTGCTGTTCGACATCGACTGGCAGGGCACCCAGCAGCTTTGCGAGAAGGCGCGCGACGACGTGGTGAGCATCTTCGTGCTGCCACCCTCGCGCGGCGAACTCGAACGCCGCCTCATGGCGCGCGCCGAGGACCCGCCGGACGTGATCGCGCGGCGCATGGCCAAGGCCGACGGCGAGATCAGCCATTGGGCGGAATACGACTACGTCATCGTCAACGACGACATCGTGCGCGCCCAGGCGCAGGTCGACATCATCCTCGAAGCCGAGCGGCTCAAGCGCACGCGCCAGCCCGGCATCTTCGACTTCGTCGAAAAGCTGATGCACGGGCGCTGAGCGTTCGCCTCACGCAGGTAAGGGCTGGTACAGCCGCGTCGCCTCGCCCGCGCCGATGGCGAAGAACGGCTTGAACGTCTGCACGCCGTCGCCGGTTTCGACCCGCCAGCCGGTGGAATTGGCCGCGACCTGCCGCACCTTCAGAAGTTCGTCGCGGCGGAACGGCAGGAAGCGGTCGCCCACGGCGAACAGCGCGAGCGGCCCCTGCATCACCGCAACCAGGTTCGGATGCTTGGAATCCACCGCTTCCAGCGTCAACGGCATGTCGAGCGCCAGCGCGATGCGGTCGCCGTTCTTCCAGCTTCGGTGGACCTCGAAGAAGCGTCCCGGCGCGGGCGACGTGGCAAGCCGGCGATCGTTCACGGCGATCGTCGTGCCCTTGCCGGCCCAGGCCGGAACGCGCAGGTAAACCGAGAACTGCTCGACCGTGGGCGTGCGCACCTCGATGGCGACCTCGCCGGCCAGCGGATATTGCGTCGTCTGCCGCAATGTGACCGTGCGCCCGCCGCGCCGCCAGCGGAATTCGCTCGGCGTGTACAGGTTCACCACGACGCCGCGCCGGTTGGTGTAGAACGTGTTCATCGCATAATCGGCCACCACCTGTCCCAGCGTGCCGGAGCAGCAGGTGCATTTGTACTCGTGGTAGAACTTGGTGCCGGTCATGTTGTAGTCGGAATAGTAGAACGCCGTGCCGTCCGGCTTCATCGGCAGCGCGCCCAGGATCGCGTTGTAGAGCACGCGCTCCATCGTGTCGCCGTAGCGGCTGTCGCCCGTGGCGCTCATCAGATAGCGCACCGCCTTGAAGTGGCCGTAGGAACCGCACGGCGTTTCGAAACCGGCATGCGTGGCGTTGAGCATGTCGCCCAGCCCGCCCGAGCCCGGCACCTGATAGGTTTCGTTGGGTCCCCAGCCGCCGGTGGCGTAGCTCTGCGCCACGATCATGTCGAAGCCGTTCTTCGCCGCCTTGAAATGCTTGGCGCTGCCGTCGGTGAGCCAGGCCTGCATGGCGGAACTGAGTGCGTTCATGTGGCTGTAGGCGTGTCGGCCGGGCAGCACGTTCTGGCCAGCAGCCAGGGGATCGAAATAGTCCTTGTCGAGCAGGTAACGCGCCGCCAGCGCCCGGAAGCGGCTGCCCGCGCCGCGCTTGTAGGCGAGGTAGAGGTTTTCCGGCAGGGTGTAGGTCTCGTCCCACGTCCATGCCGGGCCGGGATGGGGCCGCGCCTCCTGCTCGGGGCGCGTCAGCGCCTTCTCCGGCAGATGAGGCAGGGCCGCGTCGGTAGCGCGATTGAGGAGATCGAGCGCGTCGGTCTTGCCCGCGAAGGCAAAGGCGTCGAGCAGGCCGATGCTGATCTTGTCGTAGGTGTACGCGGGCAGGGGATAGTTGTCGTAGAACTTGGAGGTGATGGTCGGCGCGAAACCGTCGACCAGCCGATGGACCTTCGCTTTGGTAGCGGGATCGCCCGTGATCGCGTAGGCGCGCGCCATGCCCGAAACGTACTGGCCGAACGAATGGCCGGGGATGAAGCCGTGGAAATCGGCGGGCGCGTTGAAAGAGGGCGAGCGGTTGTACCAGCCGCCGAGGTCGTCGCCTAGCGCGGGCAGACCCGCGGCCTCGCGGAACGGCTTCAACAGCGCGTCGTCGTCCATCGCGAGCAGCGTCCGGTGATGGGCCGCGAACTGCGCCTGCATCGGACCGTCGAGCAGCGTCACGTCGCCGTAGGAAGCGGCCTGAAACGCATTTCCCCCGCCCGTTCCGCCTTTGGCCAGCGGTGCCGCGGCGAGCGCCGAAGCTCCGATCTGCATCACGGTGCGGCGTGAAAGGCTGGTCATGGCGAGTCCTCCTGTTTTGTACGACAATAGCATTCCATAGACCGCGCGCGACCCCGGTTCCCCCAGTTCGCCGAGGTTCAACCGGAACGCTTGGCCGTCCCCCGTTTTTCGACGGCACAAATATGTCGGCCGTTTTGCCGCGCCGCGATGGGTTCGCGCAGCCGTCTCGCCCGGCAGACACATAATCTTACACATAACGGGCGGTGACGCGGCTTGCGCCGTCCCGTCTCATGGCGGGGGACGGACTTTTGCCCAGAATCAATGTCCAAGACCCGAGTCAGGGCTAGACACCTGACCAAACCGCAAGGCGGGAGACTTGATGCACACCAAGGATCCGGCCGTTTTTCCGGCCAAGACCGCCCCCGTTCCCGAAGGCTTGACGCTGCCGCTCGAAGTGCGCGTGCACGGACGCGGCGGCCAGGGCGGCGTCACCTGCGCCAAGCTCATCGCGGCGCTCTACACCCAGATGGGCCTTTCGGTGCAGACCTTCGGCGACTACGGCAGCGAGCGCTCCGGCGCCCCGGTGCAGGCCTATACCCGCGTCGACCGGTCGACCATCTTCAACCACAACAAGATCTACCGGCCCGATCACCTCATCGTGCTCGACGAGGGCCTGATGGGACCGCAAATCCTGACCGGCGCCGCGCCCGGCGCGCTGCTGCTGCTTAACACGCCCGAACCGATCGAAAGTTTCGGCGGCACCTTCTCGCGCTACCGCTTCGCCGTGGTCGACGCCACGGCCATCGCCCGCGAGCAGGGCATCGGCTCGGCCGCGGTGGTGATCATCAACACGACCATTCTCGGCGCCTACGCGCGCGTGCTCGGCCTGCCGCTGAACGCGCTCAAGCAGGCGTTCGCCTTCCTCG
>DATKOE010000077.1:0-20859 GCA_035524815.1 Rhizomicrobium sp. | reverse complement strand
CCGGCGCGCGCTCAAGCCCGGCGGGCGGCTCGCCTCGGCGTCCTGGTGCCCGTTCGAGGAGATCGCCACCATCTTCGCGCCCTACGACGCCGCGCGCGATCTGCTGCCGCCCGATCCGCCCGCCACGCCCGGCGCGCCCGGCCCGTTCGGCCTCTGCGATCCCGGCCGCATCCGCGCCATCCTTGCGGAAGCCGGCTACGGCGACATCATCGTCGAGCGCCGGGAATGTCCTTCGCCGATGGGCGCCACGGTGGACGAAGCGCTGACCCAGGCGATGAATCTCGGCCCGCTGGCCTTTGCACTGCGCCATTCGGACGAGGCCACGCGGGACGCCGTGCGCGAGCGCATCCGCCCGGTGCTGGAGCGCTATAAGACCGGCGAGGGCATCGCTCCGCCGGCCGCCTTCTGGCTTGCGGGCGCCCGGGCGGGGTAGGATTTCCGCGCTTTCATTCACCCCTCACAAGGTCACCGGCATGAACAACATCGACCAGATCGAGCACTGGAACGGTCCGATGGGAAAGCTGTGGGCGTCGCGTTGCGACCGCAACGAATACCGCCTCGCGAATATCCAGGCGGCGCTGCTCGATTTTGCGGCGCCCGAGCCGGGCATGAACGTGCTCGACATCGGCTGCGGCTGCGGGCTGACCTCGCTGGCCCTGGCCGAAGCGGTGACGCCGGGCAGCGTCACCGGCCTCGACGTCTCCGCGCCGATGCTCGACATGGCGCGCCGCGCCGCCGCCGAAGCCGCGCTCGACGTGCGCTTCGTCGAGTCCGACGCCGCTATCCATCCCTTCCGGCCGGAATACGATCTCGTGTTCTCGCGCTTCGGGGTGATGTTCTTCGCCGATCCTGTCGCGGCCTTCGCCAACATCCGCGGCGCGCTGAAGCCGGGCGGCAGGCTCGCCTTCTCCTGCTGGCGGGCGATGCAGGAAAACCCCTGGACCGGTGCGCCGTTCGAAGCGGCCCGCGCCCTCTTGCCGCCGCAGCCGCCCGCCGTCCCCGGCGCTCCGGGACAGTTCGCCTTCGCCGACGGCGACCGGGTTGCCTCTATACTCGGCAAGGCGGGGTTTTCGAACGTCGCGGTTGTGCGCCGGGATCTGCCGGTCAATCTCGGCAGCAACCTCGATGAGGCGGCAGACGAATCCATCAACACCGGGGCGTTGTCCCGGGCGGCGTCGGGCGCGACGGAAGAGGTGAAGCAAGAAGTCCGTGCGCGCGTGCGCGCCGTGCTGGCGCCCTATGCGAAGCCCGAAGGCGTCGCGCCGCCCGGTTCGGTGTGGTTCGTGTCCGCCTCGGCCTGAGGCGTCACTTCGCCGGCGCCAGCGTCGGCAGCACCGCCTGCACCAGGGCCTTGGCCGCCCGGTCGCCGCCCATGTCCTCGCCGGCGTTGTCGGCGACCAGCACGCCGTTGCCGCTCTGGGGGAACAGCACCACCACCGCGTACCAGTTGCCGTCCGATCCCGCATGCGTCAGCGCCGGCCCCTTGCGTCCCAGCACGCTGTCCACCACGCCCCATCCGAGGCCGTTGCTGGAGGCTCCCTGCGCCGTCTGCATCATGCGATAGGAGGCGGGCGTCAAGAGCCTTCCCTTGCCTTTGGCGCCGGCCATCTGGTCGAGGCAGAACTTCGCCCAGTCGTCCATGGTGAGATGGATGTTGCCCGCCGGGGCGAACATCATCGGGTTGGCGTCCGAAGCCGTTGCCGGCTTGCCGTCGTGGTGGCCTTGCGGCTGGCCGTCGGGCGTGGGCCCGAAATCCGCGCTCGTCATGCCGAGGGGGCCGAACACCTCGCGCCGCATGAGGTCTTCGTAGCTCGTGCCGGTGATGCGCTCGGCGATCACCGCCGCCAGGATGTATCCCGTGTTGCTGTAGCTGAAGGTCGTCCCGGGCTGCGCCACCGGCGCCTCGGTGAGCGCGCGCCCGACATAGGCGAGACGCTGTTGGGCCAACGGACGCTTGTCGCGGTAGAACAGGCTGAAGAACCGCATGTCGCTGACGTCGTGCGGCAGTCCCGCCGTATGGGACAGAAGCTGCAGCAGCGTCACCGGCTGGTACTCGGGGCGCATATTCGTCGCGAGGTCCGGCAGCATGTCGGCCAAACGCGAGTTCCAGTTGAGCTTGCCTTCATCCGCCAGCCGCGCGATCAGCGCGGCCGTCATCGCCTTGCCGTCCGAGCCGATGTGCCAGACGTCGTTGAGGGCGGCGGGCACGGGGCTGTCGTTGCGGCGCACGCCGCGCACCGCCTGATCCGCGATGCGGCCGCCGCGAAGCACCATGGCCGCCATCGCCGGCGTGCGCGTTCCCGCCATGGCCGAGACGACGATGGGGTCGAGCGATTGCGCACCGGCCGGCGCGCACAAGACCAGAAGCGTGAACAGCAAGGACAGCCGGCGCATCGTCCCTTCCTCATCGGGGCCGGCAAAGAAGTGGCATAGACGGCGCGAGGATGCAAAGCACATGACGGCCGTCACATGCCGGCGTATTTCGATTTTCCGCGTGCGAAGCGGACGAAGGCGATCGTGTCGTAGGCTCCGTGGCAAAGGATGACGGACCACAAATCGTGACCGCTCAGCACATAGACGAGGCCGAAAAGCACGGATAGCTGGGCCACGATCAGGGCGCCGCGCGGTCCCTGGTAAAGGTGCACGATTCCCGCGCCGGCCGCCGCCCCGGCGATGGCGAGGATGCTGGCCGCCGGCATCGGCAATCCTGCGTGCGTCTCGATCCAGCGCAGCAGCATGGCGCGGAACACGATCTCCTCCAGAAACCCGCCGAGCAGCCAGGCAATGGCGATTCCGGCGATCAGCTTCGCCGGGGACTGTTGCAGGGCCCGGAACGCTCCAAGCCGCGGCGGTACGGAGGTCAGCGCGGAAGCGAGGCGGTCGGCAGGCGGCGTCGCAAGGATCAGCGCGGCCAGCCCGCCCGCCGCGAACGCACCGGTGGCGAACCATGAGGCCGGCGCCGCAAGGCCGAGGTTTTCGAACAATCGTATCCCCCCGTATTTCCGGTCGCAGGCTTGCGGGTCAGCGCGCATCCTGCCCGCTGGAATGCGCAGCGAGCAGCCACAGCAGCAGCGCAAGCGTCGCGATGATCGGTCCCGCGCCGATCAGCGTATCGCTGGCGGAATGCGAATGGCTGTCTACCATCAGGAACGTCTGGACCGCGATGAAGGCGGTCAACAGCGAAAGCGCCCATCCCGCCGCGCTCGCGGGCAGGTAGAGCGGGCCGGTTTTCCGGAACCAGTTCTTTTGCATGGCGGTTTTTCTCCGGACTTTGCGTCGCAAAGTGTATCAGGACCGCCTCCGCAACGCCAGCCTTGCGCAGACCTTCCGCGTATGCGACAACTGTCGTACATGAGCGACACAAGCCGTAACTCCCGCCCGAACGATTCCGAACTCAAGCTGTTGCGCAGCCTGTGGCGCGCGCCGCGCCTCAGCGCCCGCGAGTTGCACGAGGCCACGTCGGCGGGCACCAAATGGACTTATTCGACCACGCGCAAGGTTCTCGACCGCATGGAGGAGAAGGGGCTCGTGAAGGTGAAGATGGTTCACGGCCTGAAGACCTATGCCGCGAGCCAGCCGAAACTCAACACCCTGGCGTTGTTGATCAAGGACTTCGCGCACAACGTGCTCGATGCGACCGAGCCGTTTCCCGTGGCGGCGTTTGCGCAGAGCAAGCTGATCGAAGGCGACGAAATCGGGAAGCTCGAGAAGCTGATCCGGCAGTTGGATCGTGAGGGCGGCAGCGATGAGTGATGCGTCCACGTCGGTTGGCCTGCTGATGGCCGTGGTTTTAATCCCGCTCGCGTGGAGCGGCTTCGTCCGCGCCGCACGCAGCGCCCGCGACGGCGCCGTTCCGCAGGACCATACCGAGAAGCGGCTGCTCGCAATCATGCTTGCGCCCGTTGTGAGCGCACCACTGCTGCTCTGCTGGGCGGCGCTCGCTCCCGCCCGCGAGATCGCGGCGGGAGCCGGCCTTCCGATCGCGGTTCTGCCCGCGATGATCGCACCGGCGCCCGAAGCGGCGCGGCCCGACTGGCTCGCAGTCGCGATGGCCGTGCTGGCGGCTGTCTATGCCTGCGGCGCGGCGTTCGGTACGTACAGGCTGTTCGCGGCGCGCGGCCGCCATGAGCGGCTTGTGGAGCAGGGCGAGCGCCACCGCGATTGGAGCGACGTGATTCTGGTCGATATGCCGATGTCGGCTTTCGCGCTGGGGCGAGGCGTGATCGTGCTGTCGCGCGGGTTTGCAGTAATCGTGGGAGAAGAGCATATTGCGCTCACCGTGGCGCACGAGCGCGCCCACATCCGGCGCAAGGATCCGCGCTATTACGCGTTCCTGGCATGGGTCGAAGTCGTATTCTGGTTCAACCCGTTTGTGCGCGCGCAAACCCGCGACTGCCGTCTGGCTGCGGAGCTGGCGTGCGATGCCGCCGTGATCGCGGCGGCCCCGAGCATGCGCAAAGCCTATGCAGCCACCATCGTGGCGGCTCTGCAGCATGCCGCCGGAGACGCACTGGCATGCGCTCCGGCGGCCATCTCACCCCGAAACCTTGGAGATCACGGCATGAGAATTGGAGAGATTATGTCCCCGTCGCGCAGTCGCGGCAAGCGAGCCCGCACCGCCTTCGTGCTCGCCGCCGTCCTGGCATTGCCCGCCGGGGCGCTGCAATTGGCCTATGCCCAGGCCGCATCCGGGAAGACACCGTTCATGATGCTGCCGCTCAGCGGGCGGATTTCGGCCGGCTTCGGGCAGATGCTCGATCCGATCACGGGCAAGCAGCGATTTCACGATGCGGTTGATATCGTGGGTCAGGAAGGTGCGCCGATCGTTGCCCCGGCCGCGGGCGTGGTGGCGCATGTTTATCCCCATTACGGCAGATACGGCGAGTTCCTTGAGATCGATCACGGTCACGGCCTGGTGACGCGCTACGCGCACATGCAGTCGATCGAAGTGAGGGAAGGCCAGCACGTCGAGGCGGGGCAGTTGATCGCGCGAGTTGGTTCGACCGGCAGCTCCACCGGGCCGCATCTGCATCTGCAGGTGCTGCGCGACGGCAAGAGCATCGATCCCGCCGAGGTGTTCGATCTGAAGCGAAAGTGATCCGCATGGCGCCGGCGCCGTCTCATTCCGATTCGTTGCCGCTGGATCGCAGGGCAACGAGCCAGAACAGCAATACCAGGGTGAAAACGAGCGGACCGGCGCCTATCAGCGTGTCGCTGGCGGAATGCGAATGGCTGTCCACCATCAGGAACGTCTGGACCGCGATGAAGGCGGTCAGCAGCGAAAGCAGCCAACCCGCATGCTGCAGGGCAGCCAGGTCGGCCACCATTTGCGATACCAATTGCGCTGCATGCCGGTCTTCCCGGATAACTTCGCAATGCCAAATATATACAGGCTTCTGCCGTGCGTGACGGAGAATCTGGCGCCGCGGCGGCGGATTCGACCACCCGGACGCGGAGAGGGCTCAGTTCAGCCGCGCCAGGAACGACACGACCTCGTCGATGACCGTTTCCTGGCGCCCCACCAGCAGATGTCCGCCGGTGGGGTACACGATCGCCGTGCCCTTTGGCGCCGTTTGGGCAATCTCCCTGGCCCGCGCCGCCGTTTGGAACGCATCGTCCTCGGCGCTGATGGCCAGAACCGGGCAGCCGATCTTCTTCACCGGAAGCGCGTCGCCCGCTTGTGCTGCGGCGAGATCGAGCGTCATGCCCTCGGCATGAGCGCGCACCGGCAGGATGTCGTCGAGCATCTGGCGTATGCGCCGCTTCTCTTTGCCCGACGCCGCTTCGAGGATGGCCGCGGGAGTGGCGAGCAGTACGGCGGCCAGCTTCGGAAATGCCGCCGCCAGGCGCACGATCATCCATCCGAGCAGGTTCGACCGGTAAAGCGTGCGCGCCATCAGGCCGCCGTACATCCTCACGCCGGGCGGCAGGGTGGTGGCCGGAACCATCAGTACCAGCGCCCGGCAGCGCGCGGGATGGCGCACCGCGAACTGCAACGCCGACCACGCGCCGGCCGAGACAGCAAGCACGACGGTGTGCCGGATGCCCAGCCGGTCCAGAAGCTTCGCAAAGGCATCGGCCTGAGCGGCAGGGGTGGGATTCTCCGGCACGCCCGATCCTAGGTAACCGAAACGCGAGGGCGCGATGAGATAGCAGCCCTTGTCGGCGAGCGGGGCCGCCACGTGCAGGCCTTGGTCGAATCCTCCACTCGCCCCGTGCACGACGAGCACGGGTTCGCCCGCGCCGGCCACCGCGTATTCCACCGTGCCGAACGCGGTCTCGACTGTCTTGCTCCCGCCGGGACGGCGGTCGAGTCGCGCGGCGATGCGGCGCCGGAACAGGAAGCCGATTGCGATGCCCGCCACGGCGCCGGCCGTCAGCAGCCAGCCTGCTTTGCGGAGATGGTGTTTCTCAGACATCCAGACTCGCGTAAAGCGCGTTTTCCTGGATGAAATCGCGGCGGGGTTCCACGATCTCGCCCATCAACTTGGCGAACAGGTCGTCGGCCTCGTCGGCGTGCTCGACCTTGACCTTGAGCAGCGTGCGGGCGTTCTCGTCCAACGTCGTCTCGAAGAGCTGCGAGGCGTTCATTTCGCCGAGGCCCTTGTAGCGCTGCAACGTCAGGCCCTTGCGGCCCCATTCGTAGATGGCGTTCAGGAGTTCGCTCGGCGCACGAACCTCGCGCCTTTCGTCCTTTCGCATGAGGTGCCCAACCTTGAGATAGGCCGCCTGCAGGTCCCCCGCCATGCGGTCGAGCTTGCGCGCATCGGTCGACGAGATCAGCGCGCCGTCGATAGCTACCGCCTCGCGTACGCCGCGAACGTCGCGCCAGAACTTGAGTCCGCCGTCGGGGGTGGGTTCGCCGTGCCAGCCGCGCTCGGTCTCGTCGGAGAGCAGGTCCAGCCGCCGCGCGATGTAGGCCGCCGCGCCGTTCGCCCGTTCCTTGTCGCCGAGGATTTCGGGATTGAGCGCGCCCGCGATCGCCGCCTGTTCCAGCACGAAGCGCGGATAATGCGGAGGAAACCCGGCCAGCGCGGCCACGGTGGAGCGCGCCTTCTCGACGATGGCCGTCAGGTCGGCGCTGGAAACCGTTTCGCCCGTGTGCAGGGTGAACGTCGTGCCGCTGGCGCCTTCGCCGATGAGGTAATCCTCCAGCGCCCGCTCGTCCTTGAGATAGCGCTCCGACCTGCCGTGCGTGGCCTTATAGAGCGGCGGCTGCGCGATATAGACATGCCCGCGCTCGATCAATTCCGGCATCTGGCGATAAAAGAACGTCAGCAGCAGCGTGCGGATATGCGCGCCGTCCACGTCGGCATCGGTCATGATGATGATCTTGTGGTAGCGCAGCTTGTCGGGATTGAACTCTTCGCGCCCGATGCCGGTGCCCAGCACCGTGATCAGGATGGCGATCTCCTGGCTCGACAGCATCTTGTCGAAACGCGCCCGCTCCACGTTCAGGATCTTGCCGCGCAGGGGCAGCACCGCTTGGTTGGCGCGGTTGCGGCCCTGCTTGGCGCTGCCGCCGGCGCTTTCGCCCTCGACGATGAAGAGCTCGCACTTGGTGGGATCGCGTTCCTGGCAGTCGGCCAGCTTGCCCGGCAGCGAGGCGCCGTCGAGCGCGCTCTTGCGGCGGGTCAGTTCGCGCGCCTTGCGGGCGGCTTCGCGGGCGGCGGCGGCTTCCACCACCTTGCCGACGATGTTCCTGGCTTCGGACGGGTGCGTCGCCAGCCAGTGGCCCAGCTTGTCGAGCACGACGCCCTCCACCACGGGGCGCACTTCCGAGGAAACCAGCTTGTCCTTCGTCTGCGAGGAGAATTTCGGGTCCGGCGCCTTCACGGAAAGCACGCAGGTCAGGCCCTCGCGGCAGTCGTCGCCGGTCAGCGCCACCTTTTCCTTCCGGCCGGGCATCTCGTCGGCGTATTTGGTCACCACCCGCGTCAGCGCCGCTCGGAAACCGGCCAGGTGGGTGCCGCCGTCGCGCTGCGGGATGTTGTTGGTGAAGCACAGCATGTTCTCGTGATAGCCGTCGTTCCACGACAGCGCGGCTTCCACGGTGATGCCCTCGCGCTCGGCGCTCATGGTGATCGGAGCCGGGATCAGCGAATTCTTGGCGCGGTCGAGGTATTTCACGAACTGCTCGAGGCCGCCCTCGTAGTGCAGCCTGACTTCCTTGGGCTCGACGCCGCGCTTGTCGGTGAAATAGATCGTCACGCCCGAGTTGAGGAACGCCAGCTCGCGTAAGCGATGCTCCAGGGTGGCGAAATCGAATTCGGTCTTGGTGAAGGTGACGGGCGAGGGCAGGAACGTCACCTCGGTGCCGCGTTTGCCCGGCGCGGCGCGCACGACCTTCAGGGGCGCTTCCGCATCGCCGTTGCGGAATCGCATGTAGTGTTCCTTGTCGTCGCGCCAGACGCGCAGGTCGAGCCATTCCGACAGCGCGTTCACCACCGACACGCCCACGCCGTGCAGGCCGCCGGAAACCTTGTAGGCGTTGTCGTCGAATTTCCCGCCCGCGTGGAGCTGGGTCATGATCACTTCGGCTGCGGAGACGCCTTCTTCGTGCATGTCGGTTGGGATGCCGCGGCCGTTGTCGCGCACCGTGCAAGAGCCGTCCGGACTCAGGATCACGTCGATGCGGTCGGCGAAGCCGGCCAGGGTCTCGTCGATCGCGTTGTCGACGACCTCGTAGACCATGTGATGCAGGCCCGAGCCGTCGTCGGTATCGCCGATGTACATGCCCGGACGCTTGCGCACGGCGTCGAGGCCCTTGAGCACCTTGATGCTCTCGGCGCCGTATTCGCCGTAGTCGCCGTTGCCGTTCCTTCCGTTCGTACCGCTGCCGTCCTTCTTGCCGTTAGGCTCGTCGGCGCCGTTTTCGTTCTCGGTTTCGTCGCTCATCAGCTCACCGCCACGCCGACGCCGGCGCCCGCCATGACAACTGCCGCCGTCCTGTTGATGCCCTTGCGCGCCCGCCGGCTGGTCAAGAGAACCCGCACCTGCGCCGCCAGCGCCGCATAGGCCAGCATGATCGAGGGGATCAGCACTGCCGTCGCCGCGCACAGTTCGAGGTAGCCGCCGGCGTTCAGGTGACTGAGGTCGACGGCGGCGGGCAGCGCCGCCAGGAAGAACGCCATCGCCTTGGGGTTGCCCAGCGTCACCGATAGCTGCGACAGGAAGCTCTGCCGCGCGGTAGCGGGCACGACGGTGGGCAGGTCGCTCACCGGCGCGGTCCAGTACTTGTACGCCATCCAGACGAGATAGGCCGCGCCCGCGAGCTTCACGGCGAGGAAGAACTGGCCCATCGCCTGCGCCAGCATCGCGAGCCCGAAGGCGGAAAGCGTCATCCACGTCCAGTCGCCGACCGCGGTGCCGAAGGCGGCAGGGATCGCGGAGCGGAATCCGCTGCCCAGCGCGCGCGCCACGATCGCCACGACGCCGGGCCCCGGCACGATGATCACGATCGCGTACAGGCCGCAGTAGATGAGATAGGAATGCCACGAAATCATGCTTCGTCCTGAACCCCAAAACGGCTGCTGTCAACAGCGAAGAATGTCAATCGATTCAGCATGTTAACATCACGATTCGGACCCCGTTTCGCCGCCCCGTCAAAGCCCCGGAATCCGCGCCTTCCTCAGCCTGTTTCGCCCGTCTGCGCGAACTGTCCGGCATCGACCGCGAACACGTCCGCGCGGCCCTTGAGCCCCTCGAACAGCGAATGATCCGTACCCGTCATCCAGGCCTGCGCCCCGAGCGCCAGGATCTCCTCGAACAGCGCAGCGCGCCGCCGCGAGTCCAGATGCGCCGCGATTTCGTCGAGCAGCAACAGCGGGGCATGGCCGTCGCGGGCGCGCGCCAGTTCCCAGGCGTCGGCCAGCACGATGGAGATCAGCAGCGCCTTCTGCTCGCCGGTCGAGCACTCGCGCGCGTCGGCGCGCTTGGCGGTGTGGCGCACGGCCAGATCGCTGCGATGCGGCCCGAAGGTCGTATGGCCGCTTTCGGCGTCCGGAATGCGCGCGCGGGCGAACAGGTCGCGCAGGCGGCCCTCCGTCTGCGCCCCGAATTCCGCCGCCAGCACGTCGGTCTCGCCTTCCATCGCAAGCTGAGCACATGGGAACGCGCCTGCTTCGCCGCGCTCGACGAGCATCGCGTTCAGGCGCTTGACGGTCTCCGCGCGGGCGTGCGCGATGGCGGCGCCGGCTTCCGCCATTTCCTTTTCCAGCCCGTCCAGCCACATGGGATCGCGCGGACCGAACTTCAGCAGCCGCGCGCGCTCGCGCATCGCCGTCTCGTAGCGCACCGCGTGACGGCCGTGCGCCGGATCGAAACCGATCACCAGCCGGTCGAGGAAGCGCCGCCGCGCGCCTGCGCCTTCCGCGAAGAGGCGGTCCATCGCGGGCGTCAGCCAGGCCATCTGCACGATGTCGCCGAGATCGGCGGAAGATCCGGCCGCCACGCCGTTGAGCCGCACCGCCCGCCGCTCGCTTCCGCCCGCGCCGATCGCAAGTCCGGTTCCGATCTCGTAGGTTTCGCCGCTGCGCGTCACGCTCGCCGCCACGGCCCACAAGGCCTCGCTGGGAGCGGTGGGACCGCGCCGGACATGTTCGCTCAATCGCGCGCCGCGCAAGCCCCTGCCGGGCGCCAGCAGTGAGATCGCGTCCAGCACGTTGGTCTTGCCCGCGCCGTTCGGCCCCGCCAGCACCACCGGCCGCCCGCTGACGCAAAGCTCCGCGCTGGCATAGCTGCGGAAATTGGTGAGCTGCACGCGGGTGACGCATAGACGATTTTCCTCCCCCTGCAAGGGGGAGGTCGGCGCGCCTGGGTGCGCCGGGTGGGGGTCAACACCGGCCAAACTCACACCCGCATGGGCATGAGGACATAGAGCGTGCGCAGATCGTCAGTGTCCTCGATCACGGTGGGCGATCCCGCGTCGGAAAGCAGGAACCGCACCTGATTGCCTTCGATCTGGCTCGTGATGTCGAGCAGGTACTTCGCGTTGAAGCCGATCTCGATCGCCGCGGCCGAGTAGGTGGCGCCGAGTTCTTCCGTCGCCGTGCCGCTTTCGGGATTCACGACGGAAAGCGTCACCTTGTCCTTGCCGAGTTGCAGCTTCACCGCGCGGGTCTTGTCGGCCGAGATGGTCGACACGCGGTCGACCGCCAGCCCGAACTCCTTCGATTCCAGCGATAGCGCCTTGTCGTTGCCCGACGGGATCACGCGTTGGTAATCGGGGAATGTGCCGTCGATCAGCTTGCTCGTCAGGTCCACGCCGTTGAAGGCGAACTGGATCTTGGTGTCCGACAGCGCAATGTCGATGGCCCCGTCCGCGTCGTCGAGCAGCTTGCGCAGCTCGTTTACGGTCTTGCGCGGCACGATCACGCCCGGCATTTCGCCGGCTCCGTCCGGCAGTTCGAGTTCGAAGCGCGCCAGCCGGTGGCCGTCCGTCGCCACCGCGCGCAGGGTCTGCGCTTTGCCTTCCTTGGCGGCGTGGACATAGATGCCGTTGAGGTAGAACCGCGTCTCCTCAGTGGAAATGGCGAAGCGGGTCTTGTCGATCAGCCGCTTCAGGTCGTCGGCCGCCAGGCGGAACTTGTGGGGCAGGGCGCCCGCCGCCATCTGCGGGAAATCCTCCTTGGGCAGGCACGCCAGCTCGAACCGCACGGTTCCGGCCGAAACCGCCAGCCGTCCGCTTTCGCCCGAAAGCAGTTCGGCCTGCACCTGGGCGCCGTCCGGCAGCTTGCGCACGATGTCGTAGAGCATGTGGGCGGGGGCGGTGGCCGAGCCGTTGCGCAGCACGTCGGCGGGAAGCGCCTCCACGATCTCGATGTCGAGGTCGGTGGCGGTGAGCTTGAGCTGGCCCTTGGCGGCCTCCACCATGACGTTCGACAGGATCGGGATGGTGTTGCGCCGCTCGACGACGGACTGCACGTGGCTCAGCGCTTTGAGGAAGGCTCCGCGTTCGACGTTGATCTTCATGGGTCGTTCGACTGCCGTTCTACTGTGGTTGGCACCCCGTTCCGGGCCGCCGGGGTTGCGCCGGCGGGGCCCGGAAGTGCTTGATCTGCTTGAGTTTGGTAACCCCAGGACTCAAGCAGGAAATATTAGCAGGAAGGGGCGGGCAGGGCTAGCGGAGCACGTTTTCCTCCCCCGTTTACGGGGGAGGTGGATCGCCGCGAAGCGGCGAGCCGGAGGGGGCGAGCAGGGCCAGCGGACATCTCTTTCCTCCCTCGCGCAGCGGGGGAGGTGGCGAGCGAACGCAGTGAGCGCGCCGGAGAGGGGCCGACATCGTGCGCGGCGACAGGGGAGGGGGCACGCCGCGCACGACATCGTATCGCCTGCTGGGTCAAGGGTGCAGGCTGAGGATATCTCAAAGACGCTCCCGCACGCCGGTTTATGCCATCGCGTTTGATCTGCCCCCCGCGGGGAGGTCGGCGCGGCGAGCAGGCGTCGGCGCACGAGCGCGCCGCGTGGAAGGCGCGCGCATGGGCAGCGAGCTTAGGCTTTCTGCCCTCTTGGCCCGATGGCCGAAGTTGCGGCCCTACGAAAGCCGGAGCAGGAGGAGACCTCGTGGCCTTACTCGTTCTTTCCAGTCATGGCCAAGGTGCTTTGAATGAAGTCTGCAACTGCCGGCCGCGAAGCCAGAAGGAGGTCATGACCGGTGTGAAAATCAGTGATGGTGATGCGCGCTTTGGAACCCGGCTCGAGCCCGCTGACGGCCACCTTGGTTCCGAAGTAGGGGCAGGTGAAATCGTAATAGCCGTTTGTCATCAGCACTTTCAGCGAACGGTCCTGGCGCATGGCGCGCTGCAGACCGGCCAAGGCTTGCGAACCGCCGGTGCAGTCGTGCTCACCGAATCCGCCGCAGTGCCAGCCTTCAAGGACGACGCTGACGAACGCGGTAATGTAATCCGCGTACGGCGTCTCGGCCTTGAAGTGGAGTTCGCCGTTTAGATAGAGCGACGAGAGTACGGGATACCAGTTTTTGTCGTATCCGAGTCCGGCGTCGTCGGCCTTCACTCGGCGTGAATCATTCAGCCCTTGAGGCGTCCAGTTCTCCCCAAGCAGTTCGCGAAGGAAGTCATCGGGCCGAATCCTGAATCGATACTTCAAGATGACATCCGGCGCGAGTCCCGTCAGGCGTGCCATTTCGGCGGCGGCGCTCTGTCGTTTTTCGCTGGTAAGGTCTCCCGTCTGCGCCAGGATTTCGGGATACCGGTTTGTCGCCCAGGCCTCCACCTGACCAAGCGCGCCATCGAAGTTGCGTTGCAGGTCGGGGGCAAGCTTCCCATGGAAGAGGGCGGTCGCCGTGAATGTCGGCAACTGGTGGATGTAATACAGATCGCTGTAAGTGAAGGGCATCTCGCCTTTTTCGGGCGTCGCAACCTCTTGGCTCCGCGGGTTGCCAAGACACGATGAGAGAAGCATCAGACCGCGTAAGGAGATGCCATGTCGCTTGGCGATGTCCGCGATGAGAGCCGAGCGCATGGAGCCGTAGCTGATGCCTGCGACAAAGACCGGCCGCCGCTTGGCTGGATCGAAGCGTTGAAGATAAGTCTGGATGAATTGCGCGATGGACTCGGCGTCGCCATCACGACTGTAGTACTGCGCGGCATATTCCGGCTTGGTCGCCCGGCTATAGCCGGTGCCCACGGGATCGATGAGCACGAGATCGGTGAAGGTGAGCCACGTGTTCTGATTATCAGCCAGCCCGTATGGCGGCGTCGGCAACTGGTTCGGGAGTTTCACGTCTTTCAACGAACGCGGCCCGATGTCGTCCAGCGTTGCCGGAGCTCCAGGCCCGCCATCGGTGAAGAAAGTGAGCGGACGCGCCGGCTCACCGCGCTTCGGATCGACACTGTAGCTCACAAAGAAAAGCCTGGCGTGCACGCCACCTGTGGCGTCGTGAAGAGCAATGAAGCCCGCGCGCGCCGTGTAATGCAGGGCTGTACCGTCTAGCGGGATCGTGTGCGCGGTGGCGACGATCTCGCCCGCACCGCTAGCTGTGCGCGCCCCGGCAGCGGAAGTCGCCAGCAGAAATGCTGCCGCGAGCATGGTTGATGGTATTCGCATTTGCTCCCCCGTTTTGCTGAACGTAGGCGATGCTGCAGAGGACCGGAAGCGACGCAGCTGGGAAGCAGAACGGCTCGAATGAACGTCTTGGAATCGACAGTGACGTGATCGTTCGCCGAAAAGCCGGAAAGGAAGCCCTCCCGTCAATCCTGCGACAGGAGCGCCAGTTTCCCGGAAACCGAACTCGCCCGCCTGAAAGCGGCATAAGCGGGATCGTCGCACCGCCTTGACGCCTGGGAATTCGCACCTACATGCGGGAAGCAATGCGCCGCGGGCTATCCGCGCCGCTCTGCCGCGAAACGCGAAGGGACGCTTAAGTCCCGAATATGCCTGCTCAGGGAGCGCCCGTGGAGGGAAAGGAGGTCCGGATTGCAGGTCGTTTTTCTCGCCGCGCCAGCCGCTTACGGGCAAAATGGCCGAATTGAATTGCGATCCCCCCGGGGGGCCCCCCACCCCTGAAAAATCGAACACGAATGGTCCGGCGAGCGCAGGCCGCGAAGCAAGGAGATTTCGCAGTCGAAGCAAAGCCTTATGCGGAAAATGCAGACTTGAATGCGACTTTCGCTGCACGAAGCGGAAACCGCCGCGCGCTAAGGCCCCGTTCCCACGCTGCGGTCGCGGTCCCAGCTTTCGCATTCGAGCTTGATGTGCTGGAGCAGCACCGCGTTCGATCCGGCGTCGAGATCGGGCAGCGCCTGGTATTCCGAGGGCCAGCAGCGCTTGAGCTGATAGGCGAACACGAGCTGGCCCGCCTCGTTGTAGATCTCCAGGGTCACGTCCTTGCGAAAGTTCGCGGGCGCCGTCTGCTGGCCGGGGGTCGCGCCGTATCCCAGCACGCTGTCGGCCCAGTTCTCGAAGGCCGGATCGTGCGTCAGCCCGCGCTCGAGCGTCACCGCCTCGTATTCCGTGCGGCCGGGCGATTTGAGACTGGCGGAAGGATCGCCGCCCGCGCGGTAGTTCACCACTTCGGTGTGGCGCACGAGCGGGCTCACATGCGAGACGCCGGCGATATAGCGGCCGTCCCACTTCAGCCGGAACTTGAAGTTCTTGTAAGGGTCGAAGCGAGCGGCAACGGCGTTCGGCGGAAGCTGCTGGGACATCTCGGCGGCTGCGCCGGCGCAGAACAACGCGGCAATTCCCGCCGCAAGGAGCAGGCTGGTGCGTGACATCGCGGTCTCCCCATCGAAGACGGAGGGAAGCCTATCACAACGCGGCCCGAGCCCGGAAAACGCGATACTTACGCTGCGGCAGGGTCGCTCCAGGAAAGGATCGCCCGCCCTCCGGGGGTCCGGAGAGCGGGCGTCTCCGCCCGCAATTCGTACGCTTCACCGATCACTTGATCCGTTCACGGACGAACGTCGGGTCTTACATCCCCTGTTGTTGCCGCCTTCGCGGGGTGGTGACTGGCGAAGGCGGCCGTCGCTACGGCACAAACGAACTCACATGGTCTTCGAGAGCATCTGGCTCAGGAAGTCGACTTCCTGCTTGAACAGCGGGTCCTCGCTGCACAGCGCCTCTACGCGGCGGCAGGCATGCAGGACGGTGGTATGGTCGCGCCCGCCGAAGCGCCGCCCGATCTCGGGCAGGGAGCGCGTCGTGAGCTTCCTGGCGAGATACATGGCGACCTGGCGCGGACGCGCCACGCGCCGCGCGCGCTGCGGCGAATGGAAATCGCGCACGTCGAGTTTGTAGAACTCGGCGGTCTTGCGCTGGATGTCCTCGATCGAGGTCTTGGCGCCGCCGCCGGCGATGCGCAGTCCCACCGCTTCTTCCGCCATCTCGGCGGTGATCGGCTTCTTGGTGAGATCGGCATAGGTGGCGAGCTTGGTGAAGATGGCGATCATCTCGCGCGGGGATGCGTCCTCGATGTCGGCGATGCGTTCGAGCACCTCGTCGGGAATCTTCACTTCGGGGCGCAGGCGCATGAACTCGGCCGCGCGGTGTTTCAGGATGGAGAGCCGCGTGTCGCGGTCGGGCTTGCCGAGCTGGATCACGAGGCCGCCCATCATGCGGCTCTTGACGTCGGCGCCGAGCCCTTCCAGGCCCGCTGGCGCGCGGTCGGCGGCGATCACCACGCGGCGGCGAAGGTCGGCGAGCGCGTTGACGGTGTAGAGGAATTCGCTCGCCGTCGCCGTGGAGCGGCAGATGTGCTGGAGATCGTCGATGATGAGCACGTCGGCCGTGCGCAACTCGTCCTTGAAGGCGAGCGTGTCCTTGCGATAAAGCGCGCCCAGGAAGTGACGCATGAAGTCCTCGGCGCGCAGGAACAGCACGCGCTTGTTGCGCTTCCTGAATTCGAGCGCGGCGGCGTTCAGGATGTGCGTCTTGCCGTAGCCGAAGCCGCCGTGGATGTAGAGGAGGGGAATGTCCCCGCCGCGTCCCTCGGCGAACGCGCGTGCGGCGCCGTGGCCGAACTCGTTGGCCGGGCCCGGGATGAAGCTGTCGAACGTCTGCTGCGGATGCAGCATGCGCGTCCACATGCCGGGCGTGGCGCCCGGGACTTCGGCTGCCGCATGCGGAAGGTAGGACACCGGCGCCGGCGCGGAATGCTGTGTTGCGACCGGAACGGGTTCCTTGGAAACGCCCGCCGCCACGGCCGAAGCGGTCGCATTGACCACGACCGAGAGCGAAGCCGGCTCGTCGCCTTCCGCGCGGAAGGCCCGTTCGATCCGGGCGACGTAATGGTTGGCCACCCAGTTGCGCACGAACGGCTTGGCGGCGCCGATCTTCAGTTCGTCCTTTTCCCAGCTATCCAGCGTCAGGGGGGCGATCCAGGCCTCGAAGATCGGGTCGCCCAACTCGCGACGAAGACGTTCGCGTACGCACACCCACCGTGCCGGCCAATCCTTCGCAGTCGGCTTGCTTGTGTATTGTCCCATTTCGTTACCCGCCGCTTGGTGCGCTTTGGCGCACTGCTTGTTCTTTGTTGTTGCCCCTCGGAGCCTTGCCGGCTCTCTATTCGCCTCCCAGGCGCCGCCCCCGCGGCGCCATTCCTCGTCGCATGTCTGCCTCCGTCATGTCTGAATCCAAGGAAGGCCGGCGGCCTTCCAACCGTTCTTTCTGCCGCGGTGGCGTTCGTGATCGAGATCGCCTTCGAAGCCGCCCGCGATGTTGAAGCTTCTCGTGTACCCGGCGCCCGTCATGGCCGCCGCTGCCGCCCGCGAGCGCGCGCCGGATCGGCAAAGGAAGAGCACTGGCGCGGTCTTGTTGCCGCCGAGGGCGGCTCCCGCCTGCGCCACGAAATCGGCGTTGGGGGTCATGGCGGGAAAGCTCTGCCACTCGAGGCGATGCAGGGGGCGTCCGATCGCGGAAATCTCGGGCAGTCCGACGAACATCCATTCGGCGCTCGTGCGGACGTCGATGAGCTGGGCGTCAGGTTCGCGCACGAGGAGTTCCCAGGCGTCAGGGGCGCTTAGGTCTCCCGCATATGCTTGCGAACGGCGCTCCAACTCCATTGCACAAATCCGACAGTAAAAATTGCACCGCGCGGGCCCATGACCCACGGTTCTCGAACCGATCTACGCACCATTTACTGAGAGCTATACTTGGAACCAGTCCAACTGGTACTTCGAGTGTCCCCAAAGATGTCGATCTCTTCTTTAATTTTCTTCGGCATCTCTTACTCGTCCGCCTCCACCGAGGGACTACATTAAGCAAAAATGCAGGCACGACTCAAGTGAACGGAGTCCGAACAGCGAACTTTTCGTGACAACAAGCGGCGAATCGCATTTTCTAAGCGCATGTTCTTTATACGGAAAATCGCACCGCATGGTTAACCTTCGCGAATCAGAGGCTTACTGGATCAACTGTCACATTCCGCGATGCGAAATCCATATTCAGTCCACTGATCAAATAAAAACGGGCTCTGTTCAGTCCAGAGCCCGTATTCATAATATTGTCGCGCAGTGAAGCCAAGTGAACTATTTTGACAGTTTGGCAACACGCTTGCTGAGCCGGGAGACCTTCCGGGAACCCGTATTCTTGTGGACAACCCCTTTGGTGACGCCGCGCATGATCTCGGGTTCGGCGGCCTTGAGTGCGTCCTGAGCCGCTTTGGCGTCGCCGGAGGCGATGGCTTCTTCCACCTTGCGGACATAGCCGCGTATTCGCGTCTTGCGCGAGTGGTTGATGGCTTGGCGCTTGGCCGCAGTGCGGACACGCTTTTTGGCGGAAGCGATATTCGGCATGGCAAGGTCCCTAAAGAGGCGGCGCGTATAGCCCGGGGCCGCGCAGCCGTCAATTCGGCGGGCAGGGGCTATTTGTCCTTGAACGCCGGTTTGCGCTTTTCGGCGAAGGCGGCCATGCCCTCCTTCTGGTCCTCGGTGGCGAAGGTTGCGTGGAACAGCCGCCGCTCGAATTTGAGGCCTTCGGCCAGGGTCGTCTCGTAAGACCGGTTTACAGCCTCTTTGGCCATCAGAAGAACGGGTAGGGAGTACTCGGCGATCCTGGCCGCCGTTTTCATGGCTTCGGCCATCAGGTCTGCGGCGGGGACCACGCGGCTGGCCAGGCCCGCCCGCTCGGCCTCGGCAGCGTCCATCGTTCGCCCACTAAGGCACATGTCCATCGCCTTGGACTTGCCGACCAAGCGGGTCAGCCGCTGGCTTCCGCCCATGCCGGGGATGACGCCAAGGGTGATTTCGGGCTGGCCGAACTTGGCGGTGTCGGCCGCGATGATGAAGTCGCACAGCATGGCAAGTTCGCATCCCCCGCCAAGGGCATAACCCGCCACAGCCGCGATCACTGGCTTGCGGATGGCCGCGATCCGTTCGGAGTGCGCGGCGAAGAAATCGGCCGCGAACATGTCGACATAGGACTTCGGCGCCATTTCCTTGATATCGGCGCCGGCGGCGAACGCGCGCTCGGATCCCGTCAGCACGATACAGCGGACGGCCGGATCGGCATCGAACGCTTCCAGCGCCTCGCACAATTCGCTCAGCAGCGCCTGGTTCAGGGCGTTGATCGCCTTGGGGCGGTTGAGCGTGATCACGCCCACCGCACCTTCGGTTTTGACGAGGATGTTTTCCATCGGGAGAGCCTTCAGTATTCGCGGAGCCTGCCGCGTCCGCGTTTCAGTTCCGCATGTTTCTTCTTGTGCTGCAATCGCTTTTCCTGGACCGCGCGGGAAGGCTTGGTCTTGAACCGCTTCTTCGGTTCCACGGCGGCTTCGCGGATCATTTCGAACAGGCGTTCGCGCACGTCCTGGCGATTACGGTTCTGGTCGCGGAACTTGCGCCCGACAAACATCAGCACGCCGTACTTCGTCAGGCGGCTGCCCGCCATCTGCATCAGCCGGAAACGCACCGGCTCGGGCAGCGACAATGACAAGGCCGCGTTGAAGCGAAGCTGCACCGCGCTCGAAACCTTGTTGACGTTCTGCCCGCCCGGGCCCGAAGCGAGCACAAAGCTCTCCTCGAGCTCGCGCTCGTCGATCGCGATGGTGGGCGTGACGCGAATCTCAGGCATGTCCGGAAGATTCTAGGACCAACACCCGCATAATTCCCCTGGGGAGAGCGTCGTTCTTGGACAGGGGAAGGTATCCGGGCCTTTTCACGCATCACGACTGCGGATCTCGGCACAAAGCTCATGCTTTGTCACAGCCACATCCTTGACATGCAACCACATGGTTGCCTATTGTCCTGTTCATCATGAGCATGGATGCGGTGTTCAGGGCATTGGCCGACCCAGCGCGGCGGCAACTTCTGGACCGCCTCCATGACCGGAACGGGCAGACGCTTGGAAATCTGTGCGAGGGCATGGCGATGTCCCGTCAGGCGGTTACCAAGCACCTGGCGATCCTGGAAGAGGCCAATCTCGTTGCCACACGACGGCAGGGTCGCGAGAAGCTGCACTTCCTCAACCCCGTTCCGATCAACGAAATCGCCGAGCGGTGGATCGGCAAGTACGAGCGTCACCGGGTGCGGGCGCTCGCGGACCTGAAGCGAAAACTAGAGGAGAACGGGTAATGTCCAGTCAATTCGTCTACGTCACGTACATCAAGACCGCAGCCGACAAGCTGTGGGAGGCCATCATCAGCCCGGAATTCAACAAGCAGTTCTGGTTCGGCATGCACCAGGAATCCGACTTCAAGCCTGGCTCGAGCTGGACGCTCAAGTTCGAGGATGGCCGCATCGCCGACGCCGGCGAAGTGTTGGAATCCGTTCCGCCCCGCCGCCTCGTGCTCAAATGGCGCAACGAGTTCAAGCCGGAGTTGAAGGCCGAGGGTTTTTCGCGCTGCGTGATGGAGATCGAACCGGCCGGCGAGACCTGCAAGCTCACCATCACCCATTCGATCGAGCAGGACGAGGCAAAGTTCATCCAAGCGGTCTCGGGCGGCTGGCCGCGGGTCCTGTCGGGTCTCAAGACGCTGCTGGAGACCGGAGCGCCGCTGCCGGCAACGAAGTGACGGACGCGGGCGGCCTCTCCGGCGGGGAGTTCACGCCCGTTCCTTCACCGCCCATCCCATGTAGGACACGCGCAAATCGCCGCTTTCATGGAAGCCGAGGCGTGCGCCCAGCTCCTTGAAGCTGATGTCGCCGCGCGCGCAGCGCCGGAAATCGAGCAGGGTGCCGAGCGGCCCGCGGTGGACGGAGATGCCGGCCATGTCGCGGTTGGCGAGCCCGCATGAGGCCATCATGGCCGTCAGCTCGCGCGGCTTGATGAATTTCTCCCACACGTGCGAGTTCGGCTCGGCGAAGGCGGTGGACTGCCATTCCTGCATCACCTTGATCACCGCGAGCCGGCTCATGAAGGTGCGGTTGATGGTGTCGTAGAAGAACACGCCGCCGGGCTTCA
>DATKOE010000076.1:0-4604 GCA_035524815.1 Rhizomicrobium sp. | reverse complement strand
GCACGCAAGCCTCGGCGATGATCGAGATCAGTCGTGCCACCAGCATTCCGACCCAGGATCACGCCTATACCGATTTCGTCGCCGCCGAGTATTACCAGGACCGCAATCAGCAGAAGCTCTCCGAGGCCGCCCTGGCCAGAGCCGCGGCCGGACCCGAGCCCTCTTGGCAGGTCTATTCGCGGCTAATCGACATCTATGCCGGGCGGGGCGATTTTCCGCACGCGCAGAGCCTGATGGACCAAGCGGTGATCCGCTTCGAGGATTCGCCGGTGTTGTTGCCCAAGCGCATCCACCTCTACCGCCTCGAGGGACGTCAGTCCGACGCCGAAGCGCTGATACCGAAATGCAAGAGCTACGACATCGACGAACTGACCGACCGTTGCAAGAGGGAAGCGGGAAAGGGTTGAGGACTCGCATAGACTCCTACAGGGCGTCCCCGATCCGCAATTCAGCCCGGAGGGGTTCGTGAAGCCCGGCAAATCAAATGCAGCCGCTTTGGAGGATATCGCATACCCCGGAGAAGCCGCGACCCCGGAAGAGATTCTGTGCCTTGCGGACGAGTACCGACGGGCGTCGAAACTGCTACAGAATCTTGGCTGCCGCGGAGAGCCGTTATCCTTTGCACCGTTCCGTCTTACGATTCTTCATGCCATCGAACTATACTTGAACGCATTGCTGCGCCGTGTCGGAAAGGCTCCGCCCGAGATACGCAGCATGCAGCATGATCTCGCGCTCCGGACCAAGGCGGCGGTTGATTCCGGGCTAAAGCTGCGACAGCGAACGGTGGACCATTTGCAGAAAGTTGTGATCCGTCGCGAGTACCTTACCTCGCGCTACGAAACCGAAATGACGTGCGAGACCTCGCAAGTCACCGAGCTGACGGCAACACTCGAAGACATCGCGAAAATGGTCCACAAATTCGTTGATGGCCGCTGAACCGAAACCGCCCGCGAGGGGTGTCCCGCGGGCGGCTTCGTCAAGTCAGTGTGAAATCGATCAGCCCGGCTGGCCTTCCGCCTTGGGTCCGGCTTCCGGCTTGGATTCCTCCTTGCCTTCTTCCTTCGCCTTCTTGGTGAGGTCTTCGCCGGTATTCTGGTCGACGGCCTTCATCGAAAGACGCACCTTGCCGCGGTCGTCGAAGCCGAGCAGCTTCACCTTCACGGTGTCGCCCTCCTTGACCACGTCGCTCGTCTTGGCGACGCGCTTGGGCGCAAGCTCCGAGATGTGGACGAGGCCGTCGCGCGGGCCGAAGAAGTTCACGAAGGCGCCGAAATCCATCACCTTGACGACCTTGCCGTCGTAGATCTCGCCTACTTCCGGCTCGGCCACGATCGACTTGATCCACTTCAACGCCGCCTTGATCGAATCGCCGTCGGCCGACGCGATCATCACCGTGCCGTCGTCCTCGATGTTGATCTTGGCGCCGGTCTTCTCGACGATCTCGCGGATCACCTTGCCGCCGGAACCGATCACTTCGCGGATCTTGTCGGTGGGGATGTGGATGGTCTCGATGCGCGGGGCATGCTCGCCCAGTTCGGCGCGGCTGTGGCTGATGGCCTTGGCCATTTCGCCCAGGATGTGCATGCGCCCGCCCTTGGCCTGATCGAGCGCGATGCGCATGATCTCTTCGGTGATGCCGCCGATCTTGATGTCCATCTGCAGGCTGGTGACGCCCACCTCGGTGCCCGCCACCTTGAAGTCCATGTCGCCGAGATGGTCCTCGTCGCCCAGGATGTCGGACAGCACGACGTAGCGTCCTTCCTCCAGGATCAGCCCCATGGCGATGCCGGCGATGGGCCGCTGGATGGGAACGCCCGCATCCATAAGCGCCAGCGAGGTGCCGCACACGGTGGCCATCGAGGAGGAGCCGTTGGATTCGGTGATCTCCGACACCACGCGCACGGTGTAGGGAAACTCCTCCTTCTTCGGCAGCATGGGATGGACCGCGCGCCAGGCGAGCTTACCGTGGCCGATCTCGCGCCGTCCGGGCGAAGACATGCGCCCGGTCTCGCCCACCGAATAGGGCGGGAAGTTGTAGTGCAGCATGAAGTGCTGCTTGAAGGTACCTTCCAGACTGTCGACAAACTGTTCGTCCTCGCCGGTGCCGAGGGTGGCCACCACCAGCGCCTGCGTTTCGCCGCGGGTGAACAGCGCCGAGCCGTGGGTGCGCGGCAGCACGCCCACCTGAGCCACGATCGGACGCACGGTGACGAGGTCGCGTCCGTCGATGCGCGTCTTGGTGTCGAGCACCATGCCCCGCATCACCTGCGCTTCCACTTCGTGCCACAGGGCGCCGAACTTGACGTCGTCGAGCTTGCCTTCGCCCACGAACTCTCCGATGACCGCGGCCTTGATCTCGTCGCGGCGGCCGTAGCGCGTCTGCTTTTCGGGAATCTGGAACGCGGCCTTCAGATCGGCGCCGGCGGCGGATTTGATCTTGTCGACGATTTCCTTGGTGTCGTTGACCGGAAGATCGCGCGGCTCCTTGGCCGCCTTCTCGGCGAGGCGGATGATCATGTCGATCACCGCCTGCATTTCGCGATGGCCGAACATCACGGCGCCGAGCATCTCGGCCTCGGTCAGTTCCTGCGCCTCGGATTCCACCATCAGCACCGCATCGCGCGTGCCGGCGACGACGAGATCGAGCTTCGAATTCGGCATCGAGTCGATCTCGGTGTTGAGAACGTAGGCCCCGTCGATGAAGCCCACGCGCGCCGCGCCGATCGGGCCCATGAAGGGAATGCCCGAAATGGTGAGTGCGGCGCTGGCCGCCACCATCGCAACGACATCGGGATCGTTCTCGAGGTCGTGGGAGAGGACGGTGACGATGACCTGGGTCTCGTTCTTGTAGCCGTCGGCGAACAGCGGGCGGATCGGCCGGTCGATCAGGCGCGAGGTCAGCGTCTCGCGTTCCGTCGGGCGTCCTTCCCGCTTGAAATAGCCGCCCGGGATCTTGCCCGCGGCGAAGTACTTTTCCTGATAGTTGACGGTGAGGGGGAAGAAATCGATCCCCGGTCTGGGAGAGTGCGCGCCGACGACGGTCGCCAGCACGACGGTTTCTCCGTAAGTCGCGACGACGGCGCCGTCGGCCTGGCGGGCGATCCTGCCCGTCTCAAGCGTGAGCTTGCGCCCGCCCCATTCGATTTCCTCTCGGCTTATGTTGAACATTTCTCGTACTTTCCTTCGTTCCCGCACGGCCGGATTGCCGCGCGGCTCTTCCTTGAGCGTTCCTCAAGAATCCTATAGCGCCGCGTCTCCGCGGGAGACGCATGCGAAGCCCCAACGCACGATCAGGGAGAAGCGCAATCAGCGCCTCAATCCCAGGCGGGCGATGAGCCCGTCGTAGCGTTTTTCGTCGGACGCTTTGATGTAGTCGAGCAGACGCCGGCGCTGCGACACGAGCTTGATCAGCCCGCGGCGCGAATGGTTGTCCTTCACGTGCGTCTTGAAGTGCTCGGTCAGGTTGGCGATGCGCTCGGAGAGCACGGCCACCTGGACTTCCGGTGAGCCGGTGTCGCCCGGCTTCAGCGCGTATTCCTTGATCAGTTCCTGTTTGCGGTTTGCGGTGATCGTCATTTTTCTTTCGTCTCGGTCATCCGAAGTTGAAAACACGCAGCGGCCTCAACTCGCCGGCCGCGAAGGTGGCAAGCGCCACCGGTTCGCCTTCGCCCGTCGAGCAGAAGACCGTGAGCCCTTGAAGATCGTCGCCGGAAAAGCTCTCCGTGATCCGCGCGAACTGCGCCGGGCGGACCAGGATCGGATTGCCGCTTCTCAGGCGAACCGCATCCGGGCCCGTGATGGCCAGCGCCGGGATGCCGTCCAGCGCGGTCGCCAAGGGCCTCAAGTGCTCAAAAGCGGCCGGACTATGCATAAAACCCTTCAGTGTTTCCAGTGGGGTAGCCTCTTCGACGCGGAAGCCCCCGACACGGGTGCGCCGGAGCGCGCATACATGGCCCAGCGTGCCCAGGGCGAGCGCCAGGTCGCGCACCCATGCGCGGACGTAAGTGCCTTTGCCGCAATGGATTTCGAACTCGGCATGGTCCGGGTCCGGGGTGCCCAGAAGGCGGGCGGAACGCACAAACACCGTTCGGGGCTCGAGCTCCACCACCTCCCCGTCGCGGGCCAGGTCGTAGGCACGCTCCCCTTCCACCTTCACCGCCGAGAAGGCGGGCGGAACCTGGGTGAGCAGGCCGGTGAAGGCCGGCAGAGCCGCCTCGATCTCCCCGCGCGCGGGCCGTTTGGCCGAGGTCCCCGTCACCTGCCCTTCGGCGTCGTCGGAATCCCGGCCCTCGCCCCAGCGCGCGGTGAAGACATAGGTCTTCTCCGCGTCCATGGCGTAGGGAACGGTCTTGGTCGCCTCGCCCAGCGCGATCGCCAGCACACCGGTGGCCATCGGATCGAGCGTGCCGGCATGGCCGGCCTTCTGCGCTTCGAACACGTGCTTGACGATGCCGACGACCTGCGTGGAGGTGGCGCCTTGCGGTTTGTCCACCACCACCCAGCCGTGAACCGGATTGCCCTTCTTCTTACGCGACATCGACTGATTCCTTTCCTCCCCCTGGACGGGGGAGGTGGTCGCGCAGCGACCGGAGGGGGTCAGCAGA
>DATKOE010000075.1:0-9818 GCA_035524815.1 Rhizomicrobium sp. | reverse complement strand
TCGCCACCTTCCTCGGCGAGGTGGCCGCGGCACGGCGGCCGGTCGATCAACCGGAAGCGGCGCTCGCCACCCAGGCGGCCGCCGTGCTCGACAAGCACCTCATGCGGGTGGCCAAGCGCGGACGCGGTTTCAAGACGCTCTCCAACGAGGGCATCCACGGCCTGCGGATCGCCCTCAAGAAGCTGCGCTATGCGGCGGACTTCCACGCCGCGCTGTACAAGGAAAAGGCCGCGCGGCGGTATTTGAAGCAGCTCAAAACGCTTCAGGACGTGCTCGGCCGGATCAACGATGCGGCCCAGGTTCGCGGATTCCTGGGCCGACTGATGATGGAGGAGGCGGCGAGCGCGCAGGTGCAGGCCGATCTTTCCTATGCGGCCGGACAGATCACCGGCTGGAACCAGGCCGCGGCGCGCGACCTCCGTTCGAAAGCGCGCGAACACTGGCGGGCGTTCAAGCAGGCCGAGCCGTTCTGGCGCGATTGACTCAGCTCTTCTGCCTCAGCGGCGCGTTCAATTGCGCGATTGCGGGCGCGCCCTCCGGCGCCAACGCGAGGATCAGCGCCGCCTTGAGGTCGAGTTCCTCCGGCATCGCCATGTCCATGTTCCAGCCCGTCGCCATCACATAGGCCGCACGCAAAACGCCCATGTGAGTCACCGCGACCGCGTCTTCGCCCAACCCGGCCGCATCTGCGAAGAAGCTCTTCACGCGCGCATGCAGTTCGCCGGTCGACTCTCCTCCCGGCGGACGGAAGGCAAGTCCGCGACCGGACCGCGCGAAGGCGTCTTCGCCGTCGCGCTCCAGCATTTCGGCACGGGTGAGACCCTCCCACTCGCCCCAGTTCTGCTCTACGAGCCGAGGCTCGAGCCTCACCTGCTTGAGGCCGAGGCACGACGCCGTCTGACGGGCGCGCAGCTTGGGGCTCGCATAGGCCCGCGCGGTTTCGAAGCCCGCGGGCGGCAGAAGCCTCTCCATCCGGGCGCGGCCCTCGGCGCTCAAGGGAATGTCGATCGAGCCTTGGACCCGGTGCTGGGCGTTCCACGCGGTGGGGCCGTGGCGGATGAGACAGAGCTTCATGGAGCAGTCGAAAATACTTTATTTGGTATGCTGTTAGCCATGAACCACTACCCATTGATCTTCGTTTTCAGACTCCACGCTCCGCCTCCTGGGGGGTGTCCCCTCTTCGACGAACTCTCTTTTTCTCTCCCGAACAAATGCAGGGCTGCACACGCATAAGAACGAAAGGTGATCGTTCAAGCCCTTGCGGCAGTTTGACGCAAGAGAGCTCAAAGGTCGATCTCCGCCACCACGGGTACGTGATCGGAGGCCTTGGCCCAGCCGCGCATCTTCCTGACGATCGCCTGGCTCCGGACGGCCCCCTTTAGTGCGGGACTGACCCAGATGTGGTCGAGGCGGCGGCCGCGGTCGGACGCCTCCCAGTCGGCGGCGCGGTAGCTCCACCACGAATAGATCTTCTGCGAAGCGGGTACGAACTTGCGGGTCACGTCGCACCAGTCGAACGCCGCGCGCACCTGTTCGAGCAGCTTGGTTTCGGCCGGAGTGTGGCTGACGACGGAAAGAAGCTGCTTGTGATTCCAGACGTCGTTCTCCAGCGGGGCGACGTTGAGATCGCCAACCAGCATCGCGGGCGTCGTCGATCTGTCCTTGCGCTTTTCGAAAAAACGCGCCATGCGCCCGAGGAAGTCGAGCTTGTGGGCGAATTTGGGATTGACGACGGGATCGGGAATGTCGGCGCCCGCGGGCACGTAGAAATCGTGCAATTCGAGTCCGTTCTCGAACACGGCACAGAGGTGGCGGCAATGGCCTTCGCGGCGGAAATCCTCCACGCGGGTTTCCCGCAACGGCAGGCGTGAGAGGACCGCGACGCCGTGATAGCCCTTCTGTCCATGCAACGCTTGATGCGCGTAACCGAGTCCGGCGAAAAGCTTGCCGGGAAACAACTCGTTCGGGCACTTGGTTTCCTGAAGGCACAGTACGTCAGGCGCGTGCTCGCGCAGGAACCGTGCCGCCAGATTCGCCCGCAAGCGCACCGAATTGATGTTCCAGGTCGCGATCCTCATGCGGTGACCGGCGCATTCTTGACCAGCGGCCAGCGCGCCCGCGCCGGCGCATCCAGCGAATCGAACAGATCGAGCTCCGCCCGCTCCACTCCCGCCCAGGCCACCATCGCGGCATTATCCGTACAGAGACGAGGCGGCGGAACGGCGAAGCTACAGCCCTCCTCGCCCGCCACCTCCTCGAGCGCCCGGCGGACGGCGCCGTTGGCGGCGACCCCGCCCGCAACCACGAAGGCCGGCGCCGCCGCGCGCGGAAAATCGCGGTGGAACATCCCAATCGCGGCGCGGGCGCGGTCGCGGACGATGTCGATCACCGCGGCCTGGAACGACGCGGCGAGATCGGCCGCGTCGACCTTTTCTTCCAAGGTGAGATGGCGAACGGCGGTCTTGAGGCCCGAGAACGAAAAGTCGGCGCCCTCGCGCCCCAGCATGGGCCGCGGCAGGGCGTAACGCCGGGCGTTGCCGCGCTTCGCCAGCGCCTCTACCTGCGGGCCGCCGGGATAGGCGAGCCCGAGCAGCTTGGCCACCTTGTCGAACGCTTCGCCGGCGGCATCGTCGACGGTGGTGCCGTAGAGGCGGAAACGGCCGACCCCCTCCGCCGCAAGAAGCTGGCAATGTCCGCCCGAAGCCAGGAGCAGCAGATACGGAAAGGCGACGCCCGAACTGAGCCGGGGGCTCAAGGCGTGAGCCTCAAGGTGGTTCACCGCCACCAGCGGCCTGCCGGACGCCAGGGCCAGCGCCTTGGCCGTGACGAGGCCCACCATGACCCCGCCGATCAAGCCGGGGCCGGCCGTGGCTGCAACGGCATCCACTTCGGCCAGGGCGAGGCCGGCATCGGCCAAGGCCCGCTCGACGATGCCGTCGATCATCTCGACATGGGCGCGGGCCGCGATCTCGGGCACCACGCCGCCATACGGGCGGTGCTCCTCAAGCTGGCTGAAGATCACATCGGAGAGAATTTCGCCGGGACCGGGGGCGCCGCCGCGCACGACCGCGGCCGCCGTTTCGTCGCAGCTGGTTTCGATGCCGAGGACGGTGAAGGCGCGCAACCGGCCACCTGTGCTAAAGGTGCAGACAGGAAGTATTCGAAAAATCGTGATGTCGCAAAGCATTCTCCGCATCGGTACCCGCGGTTCCAGGCTGGCCCGCGCCCAGGCCGGGGCCGTGGCGTCAGCCTTGCTGGCCCGGGGCACGCACAGCGAAATCGTGGCCATCAAGACCACCGGCGACCGCATCAAGGACAAGCCGCTGGCCGAAGCAGGCGGCAAAGGCCTTTTCACCAAGGAGCTGGAAGAAGCGCTGCTCGCCGGACGGATCGATATTGCGGTGCATTCGATGAAGGACCTGCCGACGAGCCTGCCCGAAGGCCTCACGCTGGCGGCCATTCTGCCGCGCGAGGACCCCGCCGACGTTCTCGTTTCGAGTGTGCCTCTGGCCCAACTCAAGCCGGGCGCGCGCGTGGGGACCAGTTCGGTCAGGCGCAAGGCACAGCTTCTGCGTGCACGCCCGGATGCCGACTGCGTCATGTTGCGCGGCAACGTCGACACCCGGCTGGCCAAATTCGATTCGGGCGCGATGGACGCGATCCTGCTGGCTTTTGCAGGCCTGAAACGGCTGGGTCTTGCCGCACGTGCGAATCATATTCTGTCTACAGATGAATGGCTTCCCTCGCTCGGCCAGGGCGCGGTGGGCGTCGAAACGCGCGCGAGCGATACGCAAACCGGAAATGCCGTGCGTCCGCTCGATCATGCGCCGTCGGCGGCCGCACTGGCCTGCGAACGCGCCTTCCAGGCGGCGCTCGACGGTTCGTGCCGCACGCCGATCGCGGGGCTGGCGGTCGTCGGCGACGGCGTGCTGTCGTTCCGCGGCGAAGTGCTGGCGCCGGACGGAAGCGACTGCGTGCAGACGTCGTTCCGTATTACGCTGGGCGATCGGCCAAGAGAAGAAGCGGCCAGGGCCGGACGCGAAGCAGGCACGTCCCTGCGCCCGCGCGCGCGCGCATGGCTGATCACATAAACAAGGGAAACCGGACCTTATTCGGCTCTGTCGTCCGCCTCTTCCCCAAGCGATTTCACGAGATCGAGAATGCGCTTGCGCACTTTCCCATCTTTGATCCGCATGAAAGCGAGCGAGAGCTGCAATCCGTCGCCGCTGGCGACGAAATCGAGCAGAGGTTGCGAATCGCGGTCGGCAAAGCCGGCCTGCGCAGAGGTGGGATCGGTCACGGTTTCGTAGAAATACGATATCGGCACATTGAGAATGCGCGATATTTCGAACAGGCGCCCCGCGCCGATGCGGTTCACGCCCTTCTCGTATTTCTGCACTTGTTGGAATGTCAAACCAAGCAGTTCGCCGAGCCGCTCCTGGCTCATGCCAATCATCATGCGGCGCAGCCGCAGTCTGTTTCCTACTTGGCCGTCGATTGGGTTGGCTTGTTTTTTTGGCAAGGTCGTATCTGGAACGTTGTACTGTGAATGGCTGCCGGAGACTACAGCAGAAGGAACGGTTCTATACAGAGTCGCAACTATTTTCCTTTGGAAAAGAACCGGGTCAAAGCGGCCAAAGCACATGCGCCGAGCCAAAAATACCACTCGCCGGCGCGCGAATACGGCGTGCCTGCAATCGCTGCGGGCAGCGGGCCGTCGACAACGCCCGTTTCATCAAGTCCAAGTTGAGCCCTGATGCGCCCGAACGGATCGATGATCGCCGAAATGCCCGTGTTCGCCGCGCGCGCGACGGCGACGCCCTGCTCGATGGCGCGCACCTGCGCGACCAGAAGATGCTGGCGGGGCCCGGCCCAGGGCCCGAACCAGGAATCGTCCGTAACATTTACGAGCCAGCCGGGACGCACCGGCGCAACAATCTGGTCGGGAAACAGGATTTCGTAGCAGATGAGAGGGCCTACCTTGCCTGCCCCGGGCAACTCGTACGTATGCGGACCATCGCCCGGCACGAAGCTGCCCTCGATGCCCGTGAGCTTCGAAAGACCAAGCATTTTCAAGGTTTTTGGGAACGGCAGGTATTCGCCGAACGGCACCAGATGGAATTTGTCGTAGGTGCCGAGGAACGATCCGTTGGTGCCGAAGATGTAGAGGCTGTTGGAGTAGCCGTCTTCGATTCCGGGACGCATGCGGATGGCCCCGGTGATGAGTCCCTGTTTCCCGGCGGTCAGCTCCGCGATTTCCTCGAGCGCGCCCGGCGAACGCGCCAACAGGAACGGCGGCGCGGCCTCGGGCCAGACGATGATCGTGGGCGCGCCGGGCCTCTCGCTCAGCGCAATCAGACGCTCCCAATTGCGGGCGACGAATCGCCGCTGGTATTTCTCGGCTTGCGGTATGTCTGGTTGTACCAGGCGCAGGCTCACGTTGGGCGTGAGAAGCGGGTGCACGAGCGCCAGCCGGGCTGCTCCGCCGATCCAAAAACATCCGAAAATGCCGGTCATCACGGCGGGAAGCGCCCATCGCGGCGGCCGTTCGAACAGCATCGCAAGCGAGGCACCGAAGAGAATAGTGAGAAGCGTCAGCGTGTAAGAGCCGAACAGAGCCGTCGACTGCAGGACTGCCAGCGATGCGCCCCAGCCATAAGCGGCGATGTTCCAGGGAAATCCCGTCAGAACATGACCGCGCAGCCATTCGGCGAACCCGTAACACAACGCAAAAAAGAAGATGCGAGAGATTCCCGGATGCCAAAGGAGCAGCGCCGCAGCGCAGGCCAGCGCGATGAACAGCGCCAGACCGCCGGGAAACAGCACGGCGACAAACGGAATCTGCCACTCATGCGCGCCCGGATCGACCAGGAAGGCGTAGCCGATCCAATGCAGGCCGACGAGGAACTGTCCGAAACCGAAGCCCCAGCCCGCGAGCGCCGCCGAGCGAAACGGACGCGGATCGGAAGCCGCGCCGTCGATCAGGAGCACCAGCGCGGCGAATCCCAACAGCAGCAGCGGAAACAGGTCGAACGGTTCGAACGCGAGGGCGGAAAGCGCGCCGGCGCCGAACGCGAACGCGACTCGCCGCCAGCCGCGCAGCGCCCGCACGAACGAACCCGCATTCGTAAGAAATTGTATCTGCGCGCGCCCGGACGGCGAAACTGTACGGGGCCGCTCCGTCATTTCTCCGCCTTGTCCGCTGCCTGCGAGGACGGCGGACGGATGCGCAGTCGCTTGACGCGGCGCGGATCGGCCTCCAGAACCTCGAATTCGGCGCCGCCGGGATCCGCCACGATCTCGCCGCGCTGCGGTACGCGGCCGACCAGCGAAACCACCAGCCCGCCGAGCGTGTCGATGTCCTGCTGTTCCTCGTTGCGGGTGAATTCGATGCCCGTCTCGTTCTTGAAATCCTCGAGATCGATGCGCGCGTCGGCGATGAATCCGCCGCCGGGCAAGGGACGGGCGTGGGGCGATTCCTCGTCGTGTTCGTCGGCGATATCGCCCACGATCTCCTCGATGATGTCCTCGATCGAGACCAGCCCGTCGGTGCCGCCGTATTCGTCGATGACCAGGGCCAGATGGGTGTGCGAAGCCTGCATCTTCAGCAGCAGGTCGAGCACCGGCATCGACGGCGGGGCGAAAAGGATGTCGCGCTTTATCGCGGCAATCGGCGCTTCGGTGAGGTGGAAATCGCCGTCGCCTTCCGATTCCAGAAGGCCGAGCACGCTTTTCAGATGCACGAGGCCGGTCGGATCGTCGAGCGTCTCGCGATAGACCGGAAGGCGCGAATGCTGGGCCTCGCGGAAGAGCAGGACAAGATCGGCGAGCGAGGTCTTCTCCTCGACCGCCACGATGTCGGCGCGCGGCACCATCACGTCCTTCACCCTGAGCTCGCCAAACTTCAGCAGGTTGGCGAGCATGATGCGCTCCTGCGCGGAGAGCGCCGGGCTCTGGCGGTCGGATTCCTCGATCACTTCCTCGAGGCTCTCGCGGATCGCCGCGGCGGCATCGTCGCGGTGCAGCAGGTGCGCCAGCCGCTGCAACAGCGACGGCGTGCGCTCGTCCTCGCCCTCGATGCGCTCGGCGTTGCTCATGCGGTTCCCCGGTAGGGATCGGCGATGCCGAGCTTCTTCAGGATGCGCACTTCCCTGGGCTCCATCCGGCGGGCCTCGCGTTCGCTCACGTGGTCGAAGCCGACGAGATGCAGGACGCCGTGAACGGCAAGGTGCACGGCGTGGTCGGAGACGGTCTTGCCGCCGGCCCTGGCTTCGCGCGCGGCGACGCCGTAGGCGATCGCGACGTCGCCGAGATAGCCGTCCTCGCCGGACGGAAACGACAATACGTTGGTGGGCCCGTCCTTGCGCCGGAACGAGCGGTTGAGCGCCTGCACATGACGGTCGGTGGTGAGCAGCAGGGTCAATTCCGCATCCGCGTCCGCCCCGCCTTCGGCCAGCGCCAGCCTGACGGCGCGCTTCAGCCTCGCGCTCAGACCGCGCAACCTGCGCCACCTCGAATCACGGATCAGGAGCGTGCTCAATCTTGGTCCCTGCGCGCCCGCGCGCGCTCCCCCGCGGCATTATAGGCGGCGACGATGCGCGTGACGAGGGCGTGGCGCACCACGTCCTTCTCGGTAAAGCGCGCAACCGCGGCCCCTTCCACGTCCTTCAGGATGCGCAAGGCCTCGTCGAGACCCTCGGGATGGCCGCCGGGAAGATCGCTTTGCGAAGGATCGCCCGTCACCACCATGCGCGATTCCTCGCCTAGCCGCGTCAGAAACATCTTCATCTGGGGCGCGGTCGCGTTCTGCGCCTCGTCGAGGATGACGAAGGCCCGCGCCAGCGTGCGCCCGCGCATGAAGGCGAGCGGGGCCACCTCGATCACGCCCTGCTCCATCAGCTTCATCGCCTGCTCGCCCACGACGTCGAACAGCGCGTCGTAGAGCGGGCGCAGATAGGGATCGATCTTCTCCTTGAGGTCGCCCGGCAGGAAGCCGAGGCGCTCGCCGGCTTCCAGCGCCGGACGCGAGAGAATCAGCCGCTCGACGCGACGTTCGTGCAGAAGATGGGCGCCGAACGCTGCGGCCAGATAGGTCTTGCCCGTGCCCGCCGGCCCCACGCCGAACACCAGCGGATGGGTGCGCATGAGATCGAGATAGGCCGCCTGCGCCGGCGAGCGGGCGCGCGTCGTGCGTCCGGCCCAGGTGCGTACCGCGGGGCTGCCGATCAAACCATCGATCTGGTCGCCTTCGCTCGCAAAGCGGATCTCGGATTCCAGCTCCGCTGCGCCGACGTTCTCGCCCGCTTCCATCCGGGCATAGAGCGCGCGCAGCACGTTGGCCGCCCGCTCGCGCGCGGGCCCTTCGACGGAAACGAGATTTCCGCGCATGGCGATGCGCACGCCGAGCTTCTGCTCCAGGCGCACGAAGTGCTTCTGGTGCGGACCGCTGAGTCCCGACAGCACGCCGTTGTCGGGAAATTCCAGCGTCAGCGATTCCCTGGTCCGCTTCCTGGTGGTGGTCAATTCGCCAATGCCCTCTCGCGACGGGCGGGCTCCGCGAGCACGCCCTTCAGGCTGTTCGGCTGCGCTTCGGCGATCCTGACGTCGACGATGCGGCCGATGAGCGAGCCTGCGCCTTCGGCGTGGACCGGCTGAAGATACGGCGAACGTCCCACAGCCTGCCCCGGCTTGCGTCCCGGCGATTCGAACAGCACCGGCAGCGTACGCTCGACGCACGAAGCGTTGAATGCCTTCTGCCCGGCATTGATGAGCGCCTGCAATTGCTGAAGGCGCGCGTCCTTCACGTCGTCGTCAAGCTGCTTCAGGGCGGCGGCGGGGGTTCCGGGACGCGGGCTGTACTTGAACGAAAACGCCTGCGCGTATCCCGCCCGGCGCACGACATCGAGCGTAGCGTCGAAATCGGCGTCGCTCTCGCCCGGGAACCCGACGATGAAATCGCCCGACAGAGCGATATCCGGACACGCCGACCGGATGCGGGCGACGAGATCGAGATACTCCGAAGCGGTATGCTGGCGGTTCATCGCGGCGAGAATCGCGTCCGAGCCCGACTGGACTGGCAGATGCAGGTACGGCATCAGCGCCGGGATATCTTTGAAGGCGGCGATGAGGTCGTCGCTCATGTCGCGCGGATGGCTGGTCGTGAATCGCAATCGCATGAGATTCCCGATCTCGGCGAGCCGCGCGATGAGCCGCGCCAGGCTCCAGGCTTTGCCGTCCGGTCCGATGCCGTTGTAGGCGTTGACGTTCTGGCCCAAGAGCGTGATCTCGCGCGCGCCGCGCGCCGTCAGCGCTTTCGCTTCGGCCACGACCTGCGCCACGGGACGCGAGAACTCGGCGCCGCGGGTGTAGGGCACCACGCAGAAGGTGCAGAACTTGTCGCAACCCTCCTGCACGGTGAGAAACGCCGTGACGCCGATGCCGGAAGACTGCTGCGGCAGGGAGTCGAATTTGTCCTCCGCCGGGAATTCGGTTTCGAGAACGTGGCCCGCTCCGCGCGCGATTCTGGCGATCATCTCCGGCAGGCGGTGATACGATTGCGGACCCGCCACGATGTCGACGGCGGGCTGGCGCGCCATGATCTCGGCGCCTTCCGCCTGAGCCACGCAGCCGGCCACCGCGACGATCATGCGCCGGCCTTGGGCCGCGCGCGCCTGCTTCAGCCGCTTGATCTTGCCGAGTTCGGAATAGACCTTCTCCGCCGCCCTCTCGCGGATGTGACAGGTGTTGAGGATGACAATGTCGGCATCGTCCGCCGTTTCGGCGGCGGCAAAGCCGAGCGGCGCCAGCAGGTCCGCCAT
>DATKOE010000074.1:0-12314 GCA_035524815.1 Rhizomicrobium sp. | reverse complement strand
CGGCGGCGGGCATCGCGCCGTCCTCCAGCTTCATCCCCATCTGGTAGAGCGTCTCGCCGAGGCTGTCCTTGAGCAGATGCATCGCCGCGTCGCGGATCACGGGCTTGGCGCCGGGCGGCAGCGTGTCGAGGCTCTTCGCGTTCGGCCATACGCCGTTGGGCAGCTTCTCGGAAGGAAATCCCGAGGCGCTCTTGGAGCTCATCACCGCCACGCGGCCGATGATCGGCTTCAGCGTGTGGGCGTCGACCAGCAGCACGAGGTAGTTCGCGGCGAGATACGTCCAGTCGCTGACCCAATTGCCGTCATGCCACAGCCCCAGGCCGCTCAGGATCTTGCGTTCGTCCTTGACCACCAGCAGATAGGCGTCGACGTCCTGAGTCTGGGGAACCGCGACGGTGGCCTCCTTGCCGTTCATGACCCACCATTTCTGGGCCAGCGCGGCGCGGTCGACGGGGACATCCTTGACGGCATAGTCCTTCGACAGCAGACCCCGGATCGCCGCCTCCACGTCGGCGTCCAGCCCCCAGTCGGCGATCGGAATCTTCACGTCGGTATCCTTGGTGAAGGTGCCGCCCGGCACGTGGAGCAGGAGCCGGTCCCCGATCGCCGAAGCGATCGCGATGGTCTTGACGCCTTCCGTGCTCTTGACCGGCGGCGCGGGCAGGAGGGAGTGGTCGCCGACCGGCGGCAGAGCAACGCCGAACTGAAGCGAGCGGACTGTTTCGGTCAGCGTCACTTCCAGCATGGCGTCGGTGAGCGCGCGCAGCTTCTCGAGGTTTTCGGGCGAAACGGTCAGCTTGTCGTCCAGCTTGAACTCGTCGCCCAGTACGCGCCCGGGGAATTCGGGCATTCCGCCTTCGTGGATCTGATAGCGCGAGGTGGAGCTGGCGATGGTCTTGTAGGTGTGGGAGTCGATCAGCTCCATCACGTAGCGCACCCACAGCACATTCTGGTTGAAGTGGCCGCTCTCAAGCTGGATGCCGCTTTCCACCTGCGGATAGACGACGAGGAAGGCGTCGACGTCGGCGTTGGGAAGCGTCTTGAGCAGCCTCGTGAGTTCGCCGGCGTGCCACATGGTCGGGCGGAACGCGGCCAGCTTGGCGCGATCGTAGGGAAGATCCACGAAGGTGAACTTCCCGCCGAGATACTTCTTCAGCGTGGCCGTCACCGTCTCGTCGACCTGCCACGCGGCGATGTCGACGTCGCGGTCCTGGGGCGCCAGGAAATTCCATTTCTCCAGTTCGAGCTTGGTGCCGATGCCGGAAAGGATCGCGACCTTGTGGATCTTGTCGTACCCCCCCCACGTCGGCGCCGGGCACCATGGCCGGGCCGGTGGGAATGTAGATCGGAATGTAGACGTAGTGTCCGCCGCCGCCGCGCGCCGGCGCAGGCAAGGTGAACGCCAGCAACGCCGCCAGCGCGGCCACGATCAACCGTTTCATGTTCAATCCCCTGTCCCGCGAAGGCAGTTTGAACCGGCGCGCGCCCGGCGCAATTCAGCGCGTTGCCGCGGCACAGGCGCGATTGTGTCTCAGCCTGTTACGGGGAGGCTCGATTCAGCAGTTGTTGCTGGCGTCGTAGCCGAGCGGCACCGGGCGGTTGAGCAGCACGTTCGCCCAGGCGCTCAGCGCCGTCGTCTTGCCGGTCTTGTCGATGATCCAGATTGCTTTCACGTTCTTCTGCTGCGGTGCCGGCAGCGAGGGGCCCACCTGCTTCGGAACGGGCGGAAAATCGAGCACCAGCGTCAGCACGGTGTCTCCCGCCTTGGCGCCGTAGTCCGGTTTCGGCGCCGTCAGCGTTTCCATCGACGACTGGTCCTTGTGCAGGACGATGTTGCAGGAGGCCAGACGCTTGGCCAGCGATATGCCTGCGGCGGTCTGGATGCCGTCGAGCGTTTTGTCGAGCAGCTTTGTATTGAGCGTGGCCGGCGCGGCGCCGGCCGGAGCGGCCAGCGCTGCGAGAAGCAGGACGGCGATGGCAGTTCTTGACATGGGGCGTTCTCCCGGTTTTGCGCGCGATCAGACGCCGCAATTGCGCCGGAAATGGGGTCGGACGCAAGTACGCGGTTCATCGCCGGTTAAGGCGGCCTTTTGCCTATTGCACCGGGCGGCAGGTTTGCGCCTTGCGGTTGACGATGAGGTCGGTCCACATCGCTCGCGGGCTGCAGAACATGGCGTCGCCGGCCTGGCGGCAGTCGTTGCCGCTATCGCCCGCATCGCCCACGTTCACCACCAGCCAGTCGCCCGCGCCGATGATGCGCACCGTGCAGTGGGGCGCGCTCGCGTCGCCGGGATTGTCCGCCCTGGCGCGCAGCAGGATGCCTTCGCCGGTTTTTTCCCGCTTGAGGTCGGAAAGCGAGATCGAGCAGCTCTGCTCGTCGCCGTCACGGGATTTCACGGCGCGCGAAACATCGAGCGCCTTCACCTCGCCTTTGGCCAGCATCAGATCGAGGGAGTGAGTATAGGTGAAACCGTACTTGCGGTCGGGCACGATGCTCACGCAGCGGAACGGCGCCGTGGTGGAAGCCAGCGCATCGCGCGTCTCTTCCAGGGCGAACGGCAGCGCGCCGCCGCCTTTCGCGTTGCGCCAGGTGCCGGTCCAGCGCGCGCCCGCCGCCGTGCCCTCGAACGAACCGGTTTTGGTGTTGGTGTTGTAGTCGGTTTCGACAATCAGGAAACGGCCCTTCGCGTCGATCGTGCCGTCGAGCCGGATCTGCTTGCCGACACGCAGGTAGTAATACCAGCCAGAGACCTTGCCGCCCGCCTGGTCGAGGTCGAGGTCGAGGAATACCGGCGCGCTGCCCACCGTTCCCGTCAGATACGGCGGATGCGCCGAAGCGCAGACGGCCAGCGCCGCCAGCGTCACGATTGCGCCCGTCTTCATGCGTTCCCCCGCCGTCGCTCAGCGCAGCGTCCTTCGTCCCGTGATCGCGTGCCAGCCGAGCAGCACGATGACCGCGCCGATGATCGCCACCAGCATCGACCACAAGCTGAACTCGAAAAGCACGGGATGGCCCAGGAAGGCGAAGATCGCCCCACCCAGCACTGCGCCCAGGACGCCCAGCGCGATGTTGAGGAAACAGCCTTCGCCGCGGTCGTTGACGATCTTGCTGGCGATGAAGCCGGCAATCAGCCCGAAGAACAACCAGCCGAGAATCGACATTCCGGGTCCTCCTTCAGGCCATCATCTATTGTTTGGCTTTCCCCGCCAAGTCCTCGATCATCTCGGTCTGCATGCGCTGGATGTCGAGCAGCCTCTGCCATTGATGATGCAGGAGCTGATCCAGCTTCTCGGACATCACGCGCACCTCGATCTCCGCCTTCAGGTTGACCTGATAATCGTTCTCCGCGCGCAGCCGGTCGCGGGATTCCTGGCGGTTCTGGCTCATCATGATGATGGGCGCCTGGATGGCCGCCAGCATCGACAGGATCAGGTTGAACAGGATGAAGGGGAAGGGGTCGAACGGTTTCCAGAGCATCGACAGCGAATTGGCGGCGATCCACACCCCCATGACGCCGAAGAAGATGAAGATGAATTTCCAGCTGCCGCCGAAATCGGCGACCTTGTCGGCCACCCGGTCGCCCATGGAGAGGTTGGTGTCGAACTGCTTGTTCACGTTGTCGGCGACGATCTCGTTCTGGCGGATGCTGTCGATGACCTCGTTTTCGAGCGCCGAAAGCTCGCCGCGGTCCTTCTGCACCTGTTCCATCACGTATTCGCTCCGGAACTGGTTCAGGCAGGCGTGGCAGATGTTTTCGTTGATGTTCCATTCGGGGTGCTTGCGCCGGATCGTGGCGTCGATGGCGGGACGCACCAGGATCGCCGGGACCACTTCCTCCTGCGGTTTGGTCTGACCGCAGATCGCACATTTGACGGGCGGCTGCGCCATGAGAGTCTCCCTAGAGATGAAATGGAAACGCAGTAAATCGAGCCGGCGCGGACGACTCGTCCGGCCCGCCTTTTTAGTCGCGAACGTGCCGCGGGGGGAAGTTGTCGTGGCCGTTCATCCGCCGTTCAGTCTCGTGCGCGTAGACCTGCGCCCACGGGACGCGAAGTCCGGGAGAACGAAGCGTTTCGGAATTTGCATGGCCGGCGGCACGGCGCCGCCGGCCGGCAGCAACGACAAGCGTAAGCGGGACGCTTAGATAGGAGACTTGGTCGTCATGAGAACCAAATTGATCCTGGCTGCGCTGGTGATGGCTGTTTCGGCGGCACCGGCCCTCGCGGCCGACAACAGCACCGGCGGCGCCCCCGACAACGTCCCGTGCCTTATGCATCGCGACGTCGACGGCTGGGGCGCGCGCGACGATCATTCGATGATCGTCAACGACCGCTTCGGCCGGAAGTATCTGGTCAGCCTCGGCGGCTTGTGCAACGACGTCAATTGGGCGTTCGGCGCGGGCTTCCGTTCGCTCGGCGGGAATTTCCCGGGCTCGTGCGTCGAGCGCGGCGATCACGTGATCCTGCGCGGCGGCGGTGTGAGCTTCAATCACTCGACCTGCTGGGTCACGAAGGTCCAGCTCTACACGCCGGACATGCAGCAGGCCGACAAGGCTGCGCGCGAAAACCACCAGCCGTTGAATTCGTATTGATGCTTTCATCCCGGCGCGCCGCGACGGTGCCGCCGGGATGACTTTCACGCCCGCAGTTCCATCAACGCCTCCGCCGGGCGGCGCTCGCCGACGGTGTCGCCGCGCGTGTTGGTGACCGGCGTGCGCACCAGTCCGGACGGCCCATCGATCGCGCCCAGCCTTTCGAGCACGGCGGCGATCGCCGTTTCGGCCGCCCGCGCGGCGCCGTCGTCGATCTTGAGCGCGATGCCCAGACCCAGCTCCGGCAGCATGGCCGCGTAGACGCCTTCCGCTCCGATCTTCACGGCCGCTTTGCCGTGTGCGGCGCGCATCAGCGCGGTGCAGCTTCGTCCCGTTCCGGCGACGAGCTCGGGATGGGCGATCATCGACCGCAGGATGCGCCCGGCGCCGGGCGTGCGCCGGCCGGCGATCTGCGCCAGCGCCCGCGCGAAGGCGGCGAGGGGAACGGCGAAATTGGGGGCCGCGCAACCATCCACGCCCCAGGCGGGATCGGCCACGCCGGACAGCCTCGTGAGGCAGCCGACAACCGCCTTCTGGACCGGGTGGGCGACGTCTACATAACCGGCAGCCCGCGCCTTCAGATGTTTCGCCAGGGTCAGGAAGCCGGTGTGTTTGCCGGAGCAATTATTGTGGAGTCTCGTGGGCTTCTCGCCCGCCCTTAACATGGCCTCTAAAGCCGGCTCATAACGCGGCGCCTGGCGTCCGCAGGCGAGATCGGTTTCCCCGCAGCCGATCCGGTCGAGCCAGGCTTCGACCCGGCGGACATGCATCGGCTCGCCCGAATGCGAGGCGCAGGCCAGCGCCACTTCCTCGTCGGAAAGTTCGAACGCGTCCGCCGCGCCCGACTCGATCAGGGGCAGCGCCTGGATCGGTTTCAGCGACGAGCGCGGGTAGACCGGCATTTCGACATCGCCAAGCGCGAATCGGATCTCCCCTCCGGCATGGGCCACCGCGACGGCGCCGCGATGGACGCTCTCCACCAGCGCTGCGCGGGTGACTTCGACCAGGACGGGATTGGGCATGCGCGGACTCGCCTTATGTTGACCGCCCGGGCGGACGCGATAGCGTCCGGGCGCCCGCGGGTGCTTACGCATTGGCGGACGGCCTGACAAGGATCAAAGCGATCATGCGCGGCTATTTCGGGGTTGGCGTCGACGGCGTCTCGAAGCCGATGAATCTCGGCAACCTGATGCGCATCGCCAACGCCTTCGACGCAAGTTTCTTCTTTACGGTGAACGCGCACGTCAAGCTCGCCGATGCGCAGTCCGACACCTCCCGCGCCCAGGGCGTCATGCCGTACTACGCGTTCCGCTCGATCGACGAGTTCCGCCTGCCGGTCGGCTGCAAGCTGGTGGCGGTGGAGATCACCGAGGATGCGGTCGAGCTGCCCCGCTTCCGCCATCCCTTGCGCGCCGCCTACGTGTTCGGCGCCGAGCGCCTGTCGATCTCGCAGGAGATGCTCGCGCGCTGCGACTTCACCGTGAAGATTCCGATGAAGTTCTCGATCAACGTCGGCATGGCGGGTGCCATCGTGCTCTACGACCGCCTGATCAGCCTCACCGGCTATCCGCCGCGCCCGATCGTGCCCGGCGGCCCCCAGGCCGATGTGCCGCCGCCGCACAAATGGGGAGCGCCGCTGGCGCGGCCGGGGCGCTGAGCGTCGCCGTCACATCCCCAGGCAGTTCGCGGGCGCGACCGGCGGCCGGTCGATCGCAATGTGATTCAACCGCGCGTGGATCATCTGCGCCGCGACCACGTTGCGCACCGTGTTCATGTCCACGCCGGTGCGGTCCAGGCTCATCTGCAATTCGTGCCGCGTGAGGCCGAGCGACGACAGGAAATCGTCGATCTGTGCGTCGATCTCCGAAGGCGACAGCATGATCTCGGCGCGTCGCGCGGCCAAGTCGTCCAGCGCTTCGCGGCGCAGGGAATCCAGGATGCGCATCTTGGTGCGGTTCTTCCACACGGCGTCTTCGTCGCGCGCCAGGGCGACGTGCCAGAGGATGCGCTGCTTGAGCTCATGGGTCGAAATCGGGACATCGCCGATGACGACCACGCTGCCCTGCGGGACCAGCGCTTGGATGTCCTGCGCGGCGATCAGCGCCCGGTCGCATTCGATGCCCGGATCTGGCGGAAGCGGCAGGGGTGCGCCGCGCTCGGCCGGCAATCCCGGCGTTGCGGTCCACGCGAACAGGACCGCACAAAGCGCAATCGAACGGCCGTGCATCGCCGGCTCCCAGCAACCCCACGCCGCGCCAGTGTACGACCGCCGCTTTCCAGCGTCGATTCCGTTCGGCGTCGTGCCGCGGGATATTGCACCGCGATGACGGGCGCCCAAGCGCGACGGTGGAATTGCGTTAATGTCCGGCGGGCAGACCGGCCGTGCGCGTTCCGAGCATTTCGCCGCGGGCAGCGAAGTTGCCGCCGAAGGATGCAGCGGGACACAAAAGGACGCCAATCCTGGCGACGGCGGGCACGGAACTGCGCCGCGAATCGTACGCGCCTTCAAGCATTTCGCCCATGCCGGTTTCGCTCATCTCGCGGCGGTGCGGCGGCGGTAGCCTTGTCACAAACGACCGGGGCAGTTGCCCCGAGGGAGGAAACGCATGTCGTCGAACAAGAAAGCGGACCTCGCCGGTCCCGGCATCAGCACCTACGAAGAAGTCGCGAAGATCCTGCCGAGCGGCTACAAGCCGCTCCTCAACCGCATCGACACGCAACGCGCGGTGTTCGCGGTCAAGCGCTACATCGAAGACCATCTCTGCCAGGCCCTGAACCTCGACATGGTCCAGGTGCCGCTGATCGTCGACAAGGCGAGCGGCGTGAACGACTACCTGGACCGCGACGGCTCGCGCACGCCGGTGGAATTCCCCTGCGGGCTGGGGCTGGAGAAACGCATCGAAGCACAGGTGGTACAGGCGGCGACCAAGTGGAAGCGCATGGCGCTGTCGCAGTTCGAGTGCAAGCCGGGCGAGGGCATCTGCACCGACATGCGTGCGGTCAGGAAGGACTACTTCCTCGACCACGACCACAGCTCCTACGTCGACCAGTGGGACTGGGAGCAGCGCATCACGCCCGCCGAACGCAACCTCGATTACCTGAAGAACACGGTGCGCGAGATCTGGAAGGTGATCCGCGATGCCGGCCTGCACGTGCAGGACATCTTCCCGGCGCTCGCCAAGGGCGGCTATCCCCCGATTCCCGAAGACATCACCTTCATCCATGCCGAGGACCTGCTGGCGGAATACCCCGGCCTGCCGCGCAAGCAGCGCGAGACGGCCATCCTGCAGAAACATCCCGCCGTGTTCATCATCGGCATCGGCTGGGTGCTGAAGGACGGCTATCCGCACGAGATGCGCGCCGCCGACTATGACGACTGGGTCGCCGACACGTCGGGCGAAACCCGCCGCGAGACCCACGGCCTCAACGGCGACATCCTGGTGTGGAATCCCGTTACCCGGCGCCGCCACGAGCTTTCGAGCATGGGCATCCGCGTCACCAAGGACACGCTGAAGGTCCAGTTGAAGCTGTCGGGTCAGGAGGAATTCCTCAAGCTGCCGTACCATCAGGCGATCCTGAACGACAAGATTCCGCTCTCGATCGGCGGCGGCATCGGCCAGGCGCGCACTTACATGTATCTCTTGCGCACGGCGCATCTGGGCGAAGTCACGGTGTCGGTGTGGCCCAAGCAGCTCAAGGATATCTGCGCGGCCAAGAACATCCGCGTGCTGGAGTAGGCGGGTTCGTCGCTTCGTGACGCCGGGGCCGGTGCGTGGGCCGGCCCGGCGCCTCTTTGCGGGCGCGATGCAATAAACGCGCATCGGGCATACCGCTTTACGTTGACTTCAACCTTGTCCGCTTTCTAATGTCCTCGGGGCACGAGAGAGGGGTTGCACCCGCAGCCACCCGCGCCGCGGAGAAAACATGATCACCATCACCGGCTTCAACTGGGTTCCCGATTTCGCCAAGGGTCTGGTGCGCGACCTGCGCGTGCGCTGGGCTTGCGAGGAAGCGGGCCTGCCCTACCAGACCAGGCTTATCGGCCAGAACGAGAAAACCTCCGACTCCTACCGCGCCCAGCAGCCGTTTTGCCAGGTGCCGTTCTACCAGGACGACGACGTCGAGATTTTCGAATCCGGCGCCATGGTGCTGCGCATTGCCGAAAGGTCGGAAGCCCTGCTGCCCAAGACCGATCCCGGCCGCGCCCGCGCCATCGCGTGGATGTTCGCAGCGCTGAATTCCGTCGAACCGGCCACCGGAAGGCTGGTGGGCGTCGATCTGTTCCATCACGATGCTTCGTGGTTCAATGACGCGCGGCCGGTGTTCGAGGCCGGCGCGAAGAAGCGCCTCGGCGATCTGGCACAGCGGCTTTCGGGCCGCGATTGGCTGGAGGACCGTTTCACTGCCGGCGATCTCCTGATGGCGACCGTGTTGCGCGAGCTTCGTCATACCGATCTCGTTGCCGGCAACCCCGTGCTGGCGCCGTATCTGGCCCGGTGCGAAGCCCGTCCCGCATTCAAGCGGGCGCTGGACGCGCAGATGGCGTCGTTCAAGGAGGCGGCCTGACGGGCTCGCGCACGGCGCGAATGACAATTCGCAATCCGTGAGTATAGTGCGCGCCCCATGAGTCCGCCCGCCCTCGACATCCGCAACCTTCGCAAAGTCTACCGCCGCGGCACCGTCGCGGTGGACGGACTGGATCTTCGCGTCGAGGAAGGCGATTTTTTCGGCTTCCTGGGCCCCAACGGCGCGGGCAAGTCCACCACCATCCACTGCGTCACCGGGATCGCCACCGTGACCTCGGGCACGATCGAGGTGTTCGGCATCGACGCCGTGAGGCAGTATCGCGAGGCGCGCCGGCTGGTCGGGCTGTCGCCGCAGGAGTTCAACGTCGACGTGTTCGCCACGCCGGTCCAGATCGTGGACTGGATGGGCGGCTATTTCGGCGTGCACGCCGCCGAGCGCAAGCAGCGCGTCGACGAGCTGATGGAGCGCTTCGACCTCGTCGAACACCGCAAGAAGGCGTTCCGCGAGCTGTCCGGCGGCTTGAAGCGCCGCGTCATCCTGGCCCGTGCGCTGATCCACAAGCCGCGGCTGCTCATCCTCGACGAGCCTACGGCGGGAGTCGATGTGGAGCTTCGCCTCGACCTCTGGCGCTATCTCGGCGAAATGAACCGCGCGGGCACGACCATCCTGCTCACCACCCATTACCTCGAAGAGGTCGAGCGGCTGTGCCGCAACGTCGCCATCATCAGCCGCGGCAGGATCGTGCGCCAGGGACCCAAGGAGGAATTCCTCGCTGCCGGCCTCGAGGCCGCCTATCTCGGCGCCACGGGCGCGCGGCCCGATCACATCGCGGCGGGGGCGGGACGATGAAGCTCGCCGTCAACTGGATCGGCCTGTGGACGATCATCCGCCGCGAGATCAACCGGTTGTTCCGCGTGCCCATCCAGGCGTTCCTGGCGCCGTGGATTTCGGCGCTGCTGTTCATCTTCATCTTCGGCTTCGTGGTCGGGCCGCGCATCAACTCCATCGCCGGCCATCGCTACATCGAATTCGTGCTGCCGGGCGTGCTGATGATGAACATCATCAACGCGGCATTCCTGCAATCGACCTCGCAGATCTACTTCCAGCGGTTCATGCGCTTCATCGAGGAATCGCTGGTGGCCCCGCTTTCCTATGCCGAGATGATCGCCGGCACACTGGCGACGGTCGTCTTCCGCACCGTGATCACGGCGCTCGGCATCCTCGTCATCGCCGCCGTCTTCGGTGCGACGAACCTCTATTCGCTGCCGGAGTTTCTTTTCTGGGTGGTGATCGTCTCGGCGGTGTTCGGCCTGCTCGGAATCGTCATCGGCCTGTGGGCCAAGAACTTCGAGCAGCTCACCGTGCTCAATATCTTCGTCATCACGCCGCTGTCGTTCGTCGGCGGGGTGTTCAACACGGTGGGCATGCTGCCCGGCTGGATGCGCTGGCTCGCCTGGGGCAACCCTTTCTTTTATTTCATCAACGGCCTCAGGCATTCGATGATCGGTTTCGAAGAGGCCCCCGGGCTTCTGGGTGCGGGCCTTTCCGTGACGCTGTTTGTGATCCTCGCGGTGGCGGTGTGGCGGCTGTTCTCCGTCGGCTACGGCTTGCGCGAATAGCCGCAGCAAGAGCGCAATCGGGAAAAGTCTGAAGCGGTTTTCCGCCGGATTGCGCGAAATGCGGAGAATCCGGGAGCGTGATCCGGCCGGGTTTGACCGGCTCATGCGCGCAAAGCCCTGCGCCGCTCCGGGATTTTTGAACATCACGGCATGGACGCGGCGATTTCGCGCCCTTATTCTCCGCGCCGCTTCCGCCACCCGAGGGATTTGCGATGCCGTTTGCCGCCCGTTTCACGCTCGTTGCCGCGCTTTCGGCCCTGGCGTGGCCGGTTCACGCCGCCGACTTGCCGACGCTTCTGGGCGCCTCGCGCGACTGGACGGCGTACCAGGCCGACACGGGCGACGGCAAAGTCTGCTACGCCGTGTCGACGCCCACCGGCAGCGTGCCCAAGCGGGCGCGCGATCCGATCTTCGTGATCGTCAGCACCTGGCCCGGGCGCAACCCGCCGGCGATCGACGAATTCGAAGTGATCCCCGGCTACGAATACAAGGACGGCGCGCCGGCCTCGGCGCAGGCGGGTGCGGTCACGGCGGACCTGTTCACCCAGAACGACAAAGCGGCCGGCGCGGCCTGGGTCAAGGACCAGACGGCGGAAGCGGCGCTGGTCAAGGCGATGCGCGGCGGCGCCACGCTTGTCGTGACGGGCGTCTCCAAGAAGGGCACCAAGCTCACCGACACCTATTCGCTGGCCGGTCTCGGCACGGCGCTGGACCGTGCCCACAGCGCGTGCGGGAAGTGATTTCCCTCTCCCCTTGTGGGAGAGGAAGAAAAATCACGGGGTTAGCGGTGCGCCAGCGCAGCTCTCCGAGCGGTAAGTGCGGTGCAACGCTAACCCCGATGATTTTTCAGGTGGGGGGTGAAGCTATGGCTATGTACCCCTCACCCGCAAAATCTGGCGCTTAGCCTCGCATCGCACGGACTTCGGTTTTCTTGCGCTCGGCTAAGTGCGAGACTTTGCGCCCTCTCCCACAAGGGGAGAGGGCAGAATGACATTCCCTTCCTTGGCAAACCGCTCTACTTAGCACCCCATGTCCGCCCCCATCCCCCTCATCGGCCTCTCGCCGGACGAATTGAAGGCCGCGCTGATCGCCGCGGGCGTGCCGGAGAAAGCCGCACCGATGCGCACGCGCCAGCTTTGGAACTGGACCTACGTCCACGGCGTGCGCGGATTCGCGGGCATGACGAATCTTGCCAAGGATTTCCGCGCCACCATGGAGCAGGGCTTTTCGCTGGCGCGCCCGGAAGTTGTCACCGAACAGGTTTCCTCCGACGGCACCCGCAAGTGGCTGCTGCGCTCGGGCGGCCAGGAATTCGAGACTGTCTTCATTCCCGAACCCGGCCGCGGCACGCTCTGCATCTCCAGCCAGGTCGGATGCACGCTCAACTGCCGCTTCTGCCACACCGGCACGCAGCGCCTGGTGCGCAATCTCACGGCGGGCGAGATCGTGGGGCAGGTGATGATCGCCCGCGATGCTCTCGGGGATTGGCCTTCAGGAGCGCCGCCAGGAAAAGTGGGAACCGGTTTTCCGTCCGGCGGCGCGACCAGAAAAAATGCGGGCGAGAACCGCCGCATCA
>DATKOE010000073.1:0-13776 GCA_035524815.1 Rhizomicrobium sp. | reverse complement strand
GCGGGGGGCGACCCACGACATGCGCTATACTGCTGCCGGCAACCGGGTGTCGGCGCGGCTCTACCCCGTCGGGCAGAACGGCTATGGCGTGCTCGACCGCCTGCGCGATGCGGTTTCCTCGGCCACCTATCGCATCCATCCCGAACTGGAAGAGCCCTACGAACAGGATCTCTATTCCCCCGCGCTCAAGCCAGGTTCTATCAGGCCCGGCACGGTGATCTACGACCCCAACGGCCACCTCGCCACAGTCTGGAAGGTCGAACGCAACGGTCGCATCCACTACCTCGACGCCCATCCCGATTACACCGTAACGCGTGGCGTCTACGACCTGCGTTTCGTGCGCTCATCTCCCGGCATGGGAGCCGGATTCAAGAACTGGCGGCCGCAAAAACTAGAGGGCGCCGAACAGCGCGCGGACGGCACGTTGGCGGGCGGGGAGATCGTGCTCACGCCCAACAAGGACATTCCCGATTTCTCAGTCGAACAGTTCTTCGGCAACGGGCCCAGGCCCGACGAGGACCGCGAGTGGAACGACGGAAAGTTCACGCTCAACGGCGAAACGCTCGACTACTACGACTATGTGCGCGCCCAGCTCGCCGGGGGAACTTTGCTATTCGATCCCTTGCGCGAAGTTGCCGATATGGTCGATTCCAACTGCGACGACCTGCATTACCGCGTGCAGGCGGTGGACCTCGCCATTGAGGCCGGCCTCAACAAGCAGGACGAGCCCGATCGGTTGCCGCCCAACATCTACGGCACCGAAGGCGATTGGGAGACCTATTCCACGCCCTCGCGCGACGCCCGGCTGAAGACGGCGTTCAAGGAGCTGCGTGATTCGATCGGCCGTTTCCTCTGGATGCAGGCGCATCACGACAAGAAGCTCTCCTATACCGGCAAAAACCTCGCCGCGGATATGCTTGGCGTCTACGACCGCCACGCCGGACAGTGCCGCGTCTCCTATACCCGCACCAACGGATCGAAGGTCACGCTCGGCTACGAACAGGCGCGGGCGCGGCTGTTCGCGATGTCGTTCGACCCCTATCAATGCATCGAACGGCGCTGGGGGGCGACCGAGGCCGCAGAACTCGCCACCTGCCCCGATTCCACGTTGAAGGCCGCCTGGTACGAAGCCGAACAGAACCTGCGCAACCAGATCGACCGGACCTACGAGGCGCGCATGGATTTCGCGTTGGCCGAACTCAAAACACCGGGGCCGGGCAAGGGCGTAGCGGCCGCGCCGGACATCGATGCGCGGGCCTTGCTCATGACCGGGGTCGCAAAGCTGAAGCCCCCGCCCAAGCCCGACAAGAAACTATGGTGGTTCGAGTGACGCTTCCTGGAGGCAGCATCCCAAGAAAGGAAAGCGGCGGGACAAGCCCGCCGCTTTGACACTCACGATTGCCCAGCCTCAGTGCTGGCGGATGTAAATCGTCCACAGCTTGGCAACCATCGCGCCGTTCGGCGTCGAGGTGGCCTTTGCCAGGGCCGACAGGGCCTGCGGCTTCTGTTTGTTGCCGTAAAGCGCGACGGCGAGGCGAATCTGCGCATTGTCCGAATCGTTCACGCCCTTGGCGATGCCGGCCTGGATGGCGCTGATCGCGTCGGCGAACCTGCCCATGCCGATGTAGTCCTCGCCCAGAAGGACGAGTTCGTCACCCTTGGGCGCTTTCTGGGCTTCGGCGGCGCGCCTGCCGATGTTGCCGACGTCGGCAGCCTGTTGCTGTTTCGTCAGCGCGTACAGCCTTTGCGCGCGGGCATCTACGAGCAGCTTAAGCTGCATGCCCTTCTCGACCACGGCGCGGGCTTCGCTCGGCAGACGGGCCGCGAGCAGTAATTGCGCCAACGTCATGTAGTCGTCGGGCTTCACCATCGCGCCCGTCAGGTAGCTGAGGCGATACAGGTCGCGGGTCTGCGGATCGCTGAGCTGCTTGGCGCCTTCGGCCAGATTGATGACCTGCGTCCAGTTCTTGGGCGTGCCCTGAGCCTCGACGAGATTCTGGGCCGCATCACGCATCAGATCCTGGTCATGGGTTTCGTAGGCGCAGCGCAACGCGAGATCGAGCATGTCGCCGCCGGCGCCGGTATGCGAATTGGCGTAGCGCACGCAGCCGCGGTAGTCACCCGAGCGGTAATAGGCCTGAGCGATCACGATCATGTTCGTGCCGTTCAGGGCGCCGAACTTGCGCAGCAGGTCTTCGTCCGCGATCGCATCGCGGAAGCGGCCCGCACGGTAATCGGAGTCGAATTTCGCCTGGGCGCCCTGGCCGCTGGAAACGCCGCACTGACCCTGGAAAGTGACTTCCGCATACTGTTTCGTCTGCGTCAGGATCTTCTGTTCTTCGGCGCTCAAGCCGCCGACCGCCTCGGCCTGATGGATCTTGGCCATCGCGGTCTGGCAGCTGCCGGCCTTGACCGCAGCAATCGCTTCCTGAAGCGGTTGACCGACGGCCTTGCGCACGGCCGCGTCGGCTGGCGTTGCAGTGAGAATGCCCCCGGCTGCGATCACAGCCATCCCGAGCAACAGCGCCGTCGACGCGGCGCGGAGTTTCGTCACGATCATCTTGGAGACCTCTAGTCCTCGTCCTGGCACAGAACCGCCCTCCGGGATGCATGCCCCAGAGAGCCACCCCTCACATACTCGCGTTGCCGGCTCAGCCGGCCAAGCCGGAATCCTTTACGCCATTCTGGCGGGCGGACGCCAGCACCCCTGCCACTATGTCATACTGCGCAAGTTTGTCTGGATTAAGGACAGGATTTGGTTAGCGTTTCCGGGCGCTGTCCGGGCAGCCCGCGTCGGGTGCGTACGGGGAATCCGCCCCTGGGGTAACAACCGCGTGAAACCGTCGCTCCGCGCCCGGGAACACCGCGCAAGGCCGGATCCTGCCCGGAAACCGAGGGTCAAGAGCATGTCGCCTTTCAGGCCGTGGCGCCCACCCCACAAGTGGCGCGCAGCCGGGAGCGGCAGGGCCTTCCCTGCACCAAATTTGGGCTCCCGATCCGGGTCCCGCTGCCCCGCGAACCGCCGCAGGGCTACTGCATGTACTGTTCGAGACCGGTGAAGCCGATCTTCTTCACGCCGATGCGCTGGGCGTCCGCCAGCACCTTGGCGACGATGTCGTATTTCGCCAGCTTGTTCGGGCTGAGGTGGATTTCCGACTGCGGGTCCTGCTGGGAAACGTCCAGAAAATAACTGTCGAGGGTTGTCCGATCGACGGCAGTGCCGTTCCACAGAATGGTCCCGTCGAAATCGATCCCCAGGTTAACGACTGGAGGGGGTTCGATAATCACGTTCGGCGGCGGCGGCCGGGGCATGTCGAGTTTCACCGCGTGCGTCTGGATCGGCAGCGTGATGATGAGCAGCGTCAGGAGCACCAGCATGACGTCGATCAGCGGCGTCATGTTGATTTCCATCATCGGCTCGCCTTCGCCCCGCTTCATTTCCATTGCCATCTGAGGCGCCCCTTCGCAGGGGCGGCAGTCGGCAATGAATGCGGTATGAAATCCGCCCGACGCCCCCGCTGTCCCGGACGGACGTGCCCTCCCGCCCTCGGCGCGCGCTGGCCCGGACGGGCGAGACGGCTGCTGCTTACACGATCGGGCTAAGCGAGCTCGATCCAACTCGCACAGAATACCCGGCGACTATGTTCGAATCATGGAGGGGTCGGTCCAGGGCTGCCGCCATATGAATAAGCCCCCGATTGTCCGGGGGCGCGGCGGCGTCTGGACAGCAGGCTTGCCTTGGCTTCCGGACGCGGCCCTCAGGCCGCGTCCGGGAAGGCAAGACAGCTACTGCATGTACTGTTCGAGACCGGTGAAGCCGATCTTCTTCACGCCGATGCGCTGGGCGTCCGCCAGCACCTTGGCGACGATGTCGTACTTGGCGAGCTTGTTGGGATTGAGATGGATTTCCGGCTGAGGATCGGCCTGGGAAGCATCCAGGAAATACGAGTCCAAAGTCGGACGGTCCACCGGGGTCCCGTTCCACAAGATCGTCCCGTCGAAGTCCACACCGAGGTTCACGATCACAGGCTGGACGATCTGCTTGTTGTTCTGGTTCGGACGAGGCATGTCCAGCTTCACCGCGTGCGTTTGGATCGGCAGCGTGATGATGAGCAGGGTCAGGAGCACCAGCATGACGTCGATCAGCGGCGTCATGTTGATTTCCATCATCGGCTCGCCTTCGCCTTGCTTAACTGTCATTCCGGCCATGGCAAAACTACCTTCTCAATTCGCTACGCGAGTTACGGCGCTTCGTTACGCGGTTCGGTGATGAACCCCACCTTGGGAACGCCCGCCTCCTGGGCCGCCAGAATGGCGCGGCCCACGGCTTCGAAACGAACGTTCTTGTCCGCCCGGATGTGGACTTCGGGCAGCGGCGTGCCGGACTTGGCCGCGCGCAAAAGCGCGGCCAGGAACCGGCCGTGGAGTTCCGAGTACGACACGGGTGCGTTGTTGAAGTAGACGTCTTCGTTCGCCGTCACCGCGACAACGATGTTCTCCGGCTTGGTCTCGGTCGCGATGTTCCTTGCGTTGGGCAAGTTGACAGGCACGACCTTGACGATCACCGGAATGGTCACGAGGAAGATGATGAGCATCACGAGCATGATGTCCACCAACGGAACTACGTTGATGTTGGCATTCAGCTCGTCTTCGTCTCCACTTCCGTGGCCACCCTGAGCAAACACAGCCATTGTAAGTCTCCGCAAACTCTAGAGCACGAAAGGCTTGGAAAAGCGGCTTACTTGCCTTTCGAGATCAGGTACGTCTGCAGATCGCCGGCGAAACCGCGAAGCTTCTCGGTGATCACCTTATTGCGGCGCACGAGGTAGTTGTAGAACAGCACCGCCGGGACGGCCACGAAGAGGCCGAGCGCGGTCATGATCAACGCCTCACCCACCGGACCCGCGACCTTGTCGATCGAGGCCTGGCCGGCGACGCCGATGGCGATCAAGGCCTGCAGGATGCCCCACACCGTTCCGAACAGACCGACGAACGGAGCCACCGAACCGACCGAAGCCAGGAAGGTGATGCCGCCGCCGGCGAGACGGCCGGTCGCGTCCTCGAGCTGGCGGGACAGGCTCATGCCGATCCAGTCGCTCTGGTTGACGATGGTGTTGGTGCTCGATGCGGCGCGGACGCCCGCTTCGGCCAGCGCGCGGAACATGGAGGCCTTCGGCAGCTTGTCGATGCCTTCGTTCAGCGAGCCCGAGGTCCAGAAGCGGCGTTCGACGACGCGGGAATGGCCGAGGATGCGGTTCTGGTCGAAATACTTGGAGAAGAAGATGTACCAGCTGCCCACCGACATGACGAACAGGATGGCGAGCACGGTGTACGACACCGGGTTCTTCTTCCGGATGATGTCCATGAGGCCGTACGGGTTCTCTTCCGGCGCCTTGGCCTTGGCGGCCTGAATAACCTGCGTGCCGGCCGGAGCGGCGGCGGGAGCGGGAGCGGCGGCGGCGGGAGCCGTCGGCGCCGGAGCGGTGGCCTGCGCCTGCGCGGAGCCGACGCCAAGACCGAGTGTAAGGACGAAAGCGGCTGCGATCGTCAGAGTTTTCGAGATCATGTCAGTACTACTCCGTAGCTGTCGAATTGAACGCTTCACTTAGGTGTGTTCAGTGCAGAACCCATTTCACTTCCGCTTTCCACGGAACTGCGACGGGGTTGTTCTTCTCAATCGCCGGCTTGTAGCGCCACCTGGCGGCGCAATCGACGGCGGCGTTGTCGAGCCTTTCCGAACCGCTCGAATTGGCGACGTGCACGTTCTCGACGGTCCCTTCGGCGGTGATCGTGAAAGCGAGTGTGGTGGTGCCCTGTTCGCCCAGGCGGACCGAGATCGCCGGATAGTCCTGCAGGCACACGTGCGGCCTGCCGATGGACGCGGGCGAGGAGATCGCGGGCGGAGCCTTCACCTGGCTCTGCGTGGTGATGGTGTTGGTCGGCGGCGGAGCTTCCGTCTGGATGACGATGTCCGGCGGCGGCACGAAGGGCGGCGGCGGCGCCTTCATTTCTGGCGGCGGCGGCGGCGGTTCCTTCTTCTCGATCTTCTCCTTGAGGACGTCGATCTTGATTTCTTCGAGGCCCTTCTCGACGACTCTCTGAGCCAGTCCGACAGAAAGGGCCCACGCGAAACCGATCACGATCGCCGTCGCCGCGATGAGCGCCGGCAGGCGCTGCGGCGACAGCAAGGAGGGTTGCGATGACCTGATAGTGTGAAGTGGCTGTTCCATGGGTGTTTACCGGTACCTTGTATAAACTTTGACCCGGCGCTAACGCGCCGGGCCCTGCTGCCTCAGCAGACCAAGCTCACGCGTCCCCCACCGGGCGCCCGCCCCGAGCGCATCACTAGTTACACAATCGTAAACATCGTTCATGGGCCGGTCCAGTGGGTCTATTGACAAATGCCGGTTCTCGCAAAGTTTGGTTAACATGGTCTTGTCGTTCCTGCAGAATCCCGGCTCGGCGAACGCCTATTTGCAGGGCGCGTAAAAGCGCAGGAGAAAATGTCGAAAAGGCGGCAGGTTGCTTGTGGCGGAAGCGCGCAGCGAATCAGTTTTCCGCTCTGCAATACGTCAAATTGGTACTGTCGTTGCTGGATTTCCCGGCATGCGGCCAATCGTTCCACCACAACTTTTCCGCACTGCAATATCGAGAATCCTGGTGACCGCCGCGTTCTGCGGCCTTAACTGCGGTCGAAAAGGGAGAACGGGCACGAATGCGTTACCTGCACGCCATGGTCAGGGTGGCCGATCTCGACGCCTCGCTCGACTTTTACTGCGCCAAGCTCGGCCTCAAGGAGATTCGCCGCACGGAGAACCCGGCCGGCCGCTTCACGCTCGTTTTCCTGGCGGCCCCTGATGACGCCGGGCGTGCCGGGCGCGAATCGGCGCCGCTTGTCGAGATTACATACAATTGGGACGGCCAGCCCTACGACGGCGGCCGCAACTTCGGCCATCTCGCCTATGAAGTGGACGACATCTTTGCCCTCTGCAAAAAATTGATGGACGCAGGCGTCACGATCAACCGTCCGCCGCGCGACGGCAGGATGGCGTTCGTGCGTTCGCCCGACGGCATCTCGATCGAACTTCTGCAGAAAGGCGCCCCGCTCACCCCCCAGGAGCCGTGGCTGTCCATGGCCAACACCGGCAGCTGGTGAACGCTGCCCGAATCGGAACGACCGCCATGAATTTCTCATCCGACAATGCGTATGGCGCCTGGCCCGAAATCCTCGCGGCGCTCGAAGCGGCTTCGAGGGGCGCAAGCCCCTCTTATGGCGACGATCCCCTGACCGAAAAGGTTCGCGGACGGCTCAGCGAGCTGTTCGCGCGCGAGGTCGCGGTCTATCCCGTCATCAGCGGTACGGCGGCCAACGCGCTGGCGCTCGCCACGCTCGTACCCCAGCACGGCGCCGTTTTCTGCCACGCCGAGAGCCACATCGCCGTCGACGAGTGCGGCGCGCCGGAGTTCTTCACCCACGGGGCCAAGCTCGTCGCGCTCGAGGGCCGCGACGCCAAGCTCGATCCCGCAACGCTCGAGCGGGCGCTCGCCCACTTCCTGAAGGGTTTCGTGCACCACGTCCAGCCGGCGGCGCTTTCGCTCACCCAATCCACCGAGCTCGGCACCGTCTACACGCCGTCCGAGACCGCCGCGCTTTCGAACCTGGCGCACAAGCACGGCATGAAGGTCCACATGGATGGAGCCCGCTTCGCCAACGCCCTGGCCCATCTCGGAGCCAGCCCGGCCGATGTCACCTGGCGGAGCGGCGTCGACGCCCTCAGCTTCGGTGCGACCAAGAACGGCGCGCTCGGCGCCGAGGCGGTGGTCTTCTTCCACCCCGCCGATGCGAAGGACTTCGAATACCGCCGCAAGAAGGGCGGCCACCTGATCTCGAAGATGCGCTTCGTTTCGGCCCAACTCGACGCCTATCTCGAGGGCGGCCGCTGGCTCGAACATGCCGCGCGAGCCAACGCGCTGGCGGGAAAACTCGCAGCCGGCCTGCGGGACGTCCCCGGTTCGCGCATCGCCCATCCCGTCGAAGCCAACGCCGTTTTCGTCCGGCTGCCGGACGCGACCGTGAAGCGGCTGCGCCAGGCGGGCGCGGCGTTCTACGACTGGGGACCGCCGGCGGACGGGCACACGCTGATCCGTCTGGTGACGAGCTTCGCCACGCTGGAAGCCGACGTGGAGAGGTTCGTGGAGATAGCGAACAGCGAATAGCGTGCTTCTAGGCGCCTGCGTTCGCAGGGCTCCTCCGCATGAGGATATCCTCGCTCTCAGGAGCGAACGCAGTGAGCGTCTCGAAGGGCCTCTCTTAAATCCTGCCCAGCAGGCTGATCGTGCCGACCTGCTCGAAGGCCCCGTTTGAGCCGCGCACGAAGTCGAAGCTGAGACCCAACGTCCAGGTGTCCGTGGTGGCGCCAAGCGAACCGCCGAGCACGAAGTTGCCCTGCGACGGATCGGGGCCGGTCAGCTGGAATGTGGTTCCCGGCTTGGGCAGCAACGGATTGGACGTGTCGGAATAGGCGAAGGCCATCTTCAGCTTCACCGGATCGCTCAGGAAATCATAGCGATAGCCGGCGCGCGCTTCGGGCTGCAGGTAGACATCCCACAGGTTGAGGTCATAGCGCACGTCGGCGCCGAGGAAGCCGCGCAGCGACTTGGCGTAGTAGGGGTTGACCGTGAGATCGAAGGCATCGCCCACCGTGGTGGTGTTCGGATTGTTCTCCGTGTAGCCCTCTTCGCGCATGTAGAGCCCGTCGAGGCTCAACTGCGGCATCAGCGTCATGGCGCCGTAGGAGAACATCGCGCCGGTGGTCACGCCGCCCGAAATCAGCGCGCCGGCATGCTTGTTGTCCGCCTCGCGAACGAAGGTGCCGCCGAGCACGGCGTCGGTCAGGGTGATCATACGCTTGGCATCGATGTGGCCGTAGCCGGCATCGAGCTTGGTGTCGAGGAACAGGCCCTTGCCGCGCCAGACCGAGTACAGGCTCAGCAGGTACCACTGTTGGTTTTCGTGCGAAATGCGGGCGAGTTCGTTGACGTCGCCGGCATAGAAGGTGAAAGCCCCGCCGTACCAGCCGTATTTCGGCGAGCCGCCGTCGAGGCCGAGCGCGAAGCCGAAGCCGTGATCCTTGTAACCGGGGGTCGTTTTGAAGCCGGTGTTGGGATCGATGCTGCCGCTGCCGGGATCCTTCAGCATCTGGAAGAATTCCTGGCCCCAGAGCGTCATGCCGCCTTCGCTCTTGCCGTACATGTTGAGGGCGCGTTCGCGTGCGCCGACCGGGCCGCTGGCCTGATCGGTGATCGAGATCACGATGGCGCGCGTCCCGCCCGTGAGGTTCGGTGCGAAGGAATCGTAAGCCTGTTGCGCCTCCTGGGCGCTGTGGACGCCGTTGATCATCGCCGAGCCCAGCGAGTCGTCGGAGGCCAGCGCCTTGTTCACCTGCTCGAACAGCGTGGTGGGGCCGCTGCTGGTGGGTGCGGTTTGGACCGGGATTGTGTTGGCGGAGAAGCCGATCTGATCCACCGTCTTCGGCACGATGCTGAGCACGAGCTGGTCCACCGTGTTGACATTGACGACATCCATATGCGTGCTGGCCAACAAGTATTTCTGCTGGCTTGCGGGCAGATCGTTGTAAGCTGAAAGCACCGTCGGATCGATATTGAGATGGCCGGGTTGCGCGGCCATGAGGACGAATTGCTGCGAACCCTGCGGCACAAAACTCGCGTAGGCGACGTTGAGATTGGAATTCGCCGCGAAATTGACGTTTTGCGCCAGGATCAGCGGGGTCGCCTGCGTCAGGGCCTGATTGACCCCGATATTGACCGTGCCGCCCGCCTGGACGTTGAACGACGTCGATTTGAGCTGACAGGAATCCGGCGTCGCCGTGCAATTGATGTTGAGCGGCTTGAGAGCGTCCGAGTTGTTCAGAAGCGTGAGCGTGCCGCCCGTCTGCACGTCGACCCGCACGCCCGCCGATGCCAGCGTGGTCTGGGTGACGACGGCGCCGGTCAGGCTGGAATTGCCTTCGATGATCAGGCGGTCGCCGCTGGTGAGGCTGCTCGATTGCGGCGCGCCGAACACCACGTTGCCCGCGACCGCGGAAACGTACTGGCTGCTGGAACCGCGCAGATCGAGCACCTGGTTGTTGCCCGAGCCGAACAGGATGTCGCCCGTGATGATCGCGGCGCGCGAGCTCGACGAGAAATTGTCGATCTCCACACCGCTTCCCGACGCCGTCAGGTCCGTTCCACCGCGCAGGTCGATCGCCGTGGCGATCTGGGTGTCGTTGTCCAATGCCGACAGCGTGGAGCTCGACGTGGAGGCCTGATAGCCCGCCGAAGCATAGATCGTGCCCGAATTGACGATTTTGATGAGTGTGCCCGATTGATCGACGATGGCGCGCGCTGCCAGCGGATTGTACGACCCCGAGGCGTTGCCGGTGAGCGTCTTGTCGGTGGTGGCGGCAACGGCCGAAATCGTACCAGAGTTGTTGATCGAGGGAAGATACGCGTTCGCGCCGATCAGAACGCCGTAAGCGAGGCCGCCCCGCGATCCGTTGATCGAGGCGGAGATCACGCCGCCAGAAGAGCTGACCGCGCCGGAATTGACCAGCGCGGCGTTGTCGTCCGTGGTCTTGCCCGTTCCCACGTCGATATCGGAATAACTGCCGATGTATATTCCCGTCGCAGTCGAACTCGTGCAACTGCTGCAACCGCTGCCGGTGTACACGTTGTCGCCGCTGGTGGTCACGGAAACCGACATCGTTCCGGAATTGAAGATGCCGCCGTTGAGGACCGTCGGCACGGCCGTGGAGTAGCCGCTGATGGCCATGCCGGCCGCCGAGTCGTTGTAGTTGTTGGGCGTGACCGTGATCTGGCCGCGGTTGTAGAAGCTGAAGTTCTGGTCGGCCGTATCGCCCGTGTAGACGCCGATGGTGAGCGGAGTCGTCGGCGCCACCGAACTCGACACGGGTGCAATGTAGACCCCCGGCCCCGATCCGCGGACCGCGAGCGTGCCTGCGCTCGTCGTGCTCGCTGAGACGGTCGGCCCGAGGATCGCAATACCCTGCGTGACGCTTGCGCCCACTTCCAGCGCCGGACCGCCCTCCGGATTGGTGGTGGTGTTGACCTTCTGGTTGATGCTGGTGACCTGCTGGTACGGCATCGTCGTCGTGATCGAGCCGCCGATCGAAACGTAGCCGTCCACGCCGGTGCCCTGAATCGAGATGCCGCGCGCGCCCTGGCCCGAAACCGTCATCGTCCCGCCCGCCGGCAGCGAGACGTTGCCGTTGATCTGGCCGTACGAAAGCACGCCGTACACGCCGGTCGCATTGGTGTTCGTCGTGGTGTTCGCGGTGACGGCGATCGTGCCGCCGAGCGTGAGATCGCCGTCGAGAACGCTCTTCGCGGTCGATTGGAAGGCGGCGGAGGAGTCGCCGGTGATATTGATGGTCGAGCTGGAGGCCGCGGTGATGTTGCCGGTGTAGGTGCATGAGGTCGTGCAGTTCGAAGCATCGAGATAGATGCCGAACTTGCCCGTTCCCGATCCGGTGATGGCGAGGTTGGACGAGGAGTCGAGATAGATGCCGGTGCCGGTGATGGTATCGCCCGCCACATCGGTGAAGGTCGCGCCGCTCAGGTTGCGGTCGGTCGAGAGATCGACCCGGATGCCGTGGGCGCCGTCGTTGTCCTTGTCGGTGATCGCGCCCTGGTTCAGGACCCAGTTGTCGCTGTTGACGGTGATGGCGCCCTGGTTGGCGACCGCGACACCGATCGATCCGGCGCTCTGGACGGTGATGTTGCCCTGGCTGCCGGTTCCGGTGGCGCCCGAAGGCAGGGTGCCCGTCCAAAGCGCGGTGCTCGTGGAAGTGCTTATCGTGGTGTCGGCAAACGCCGCGCCGCTCAGAAGGGCGATCGCGGCGGTGGAGAACATCAGACTGCGCTTGCGCAAGGGACTACCTCGTGTGTCTCGTAGTGCCGCGAGGATGAGACGGCCGCCTCCCCTCCAGGGCTTTCACGTCCTTAAAAGCCGCGCGATTTCCCAGACCAACCGCCGAGCCGGCGCGACCATAACCGATTTTTTCCCTTCTGACCTAGCGTTGACGCCGCGCAAAGGCAAATTTCCGCTTTTTAATCAGCTATTAGCGGCTTGCAGCGAGAATTGGTCGCGGGACCATAGTCAGGCGGCCTCGCCGTGCCCCGAGACGGCACCAGCAAGCCCTACGCCAGACTGACGCAGAGCCAGGCGTCGGCCGCAGTCGCACGCCATGAAACCTTGTTTTCCGGCCGGGTGGGCGGCAAGCGCGCCGTTTTTGCTTTCAACGACCTGAGCGGGCTTGATCTCTCCGGGCGCAACCTGGCCGACGCCGATTTCACCGGGGCAATCCTCGAAGAAGTGAACTTCTCCGGCACCCGCCTGGATTCGGCGAATTTGTTCGGCGCCGACCTGAGGCGCGCGAATCTGACGCAAGCAAGCCTGCGGCGAGCCGACCTGCGCGGCGCATCGCTGCGGGGGGCGAACATGCTGGGCGCCGACCTGTTCGAGGCCGACTTGCGCGAAGGCACGATCGCCGAGAAGGACCGCCACGGCAACCTGCGCGTCCTCCAGCACGACGTCGGGCCGACCGAGCTGCCTTCGGCCCTGCTCAAATCGGCCAATCTCACGCGGGCCAAGATGAGCGGCGCGATGGCGGTGCAGGCCGACTTCACCGACGCCTTGATGAAGAATTGCCGGCTGGTCCGCGCCAACCTGCGCCAGGCGCGCATGGAAGGAGCCAATCTGGAGAACGCCGATCTGTCGGGTTGCAATCTGGCCGGCGCCGTTCTGAAGGGCGCGGTCCTCGTCGGCACCAAGCTCGACCACGCGGTGCTCGATGGCGCCGATCTCGAATCCGCGCTCACCAATGCACCCGTGGGTGTCGAACCCGACAATTCCCCGATCACGCTCGAGACTCTGCTTCATGCGCATGTGCGGTGGGCGGAGTCGGACGGGCGCGTAGGTCAGCCTGCCGATCTCAGCGGCTTCGACTTGAGGAAGGTCGCCGATCTGGGCACGCGGCGGCTCACCGCGCTGCAAGCCCCCGGCGCGACGTTCTACGGCCTCGACCTCGAAGGGGTCTCGCTCCAGGGCAGCAATCTCATGAACGCGGATCTGAGAAGCGTGCGGCTCGTCGGGGCGGACTTGCGCGGCGTGAATCTCACCGGCGCCAAGCTGAGCCGTTCCGACCTGCGCGACGTCAAGCTCGGCCCGTTGATGCTCGACGACGAACGCCTGCTTTCATCGCGTCTCGACGGCGCCGAAGCGCGCTATGTCGATTTCCGCGGCGCCGATCTCAGGGGCGCGAGCCTCAGGAACTGCGATCTCGCCTTCGCCAACCTGATCGACACGAACCTGCGTGACGCGATCCTGCGCGAAGCGAACCTCGCCGGCGCCAAACTGCCGCCGCAGTTCACCCAGAGCGTTCTCGCGGCGACCTAGTTCCTGAATCGCGTGCGATCCGCGGCGGGACGCTTCATGCCCGCCGGATTGCGCTTCAACGCCGCGCCGCAGCCGGTGGAGCGGCCGCGGCCGCCGCCGTTTTCTGACGCACGAACTGGCCGAGCCGCTGCAGGCTGACCCGGGCTTCGGGGACGTGGCTGTTGGCCTGGAAGACGTGCTGCATGCCGTCGTAGATCTCCACGCTCACCGGCACGCCTGCCTCCGCGGCGCGGTCGCCGATCCGCGAGGCGTCGTCGCGCAGCATTTCGAGCGAGCCCGCATGCACCATGATCGGC
>DATKOE010000072.1:0-24607 GCA_035524815.1 Rhizomicrobium sp. | reverse complement strand
CCCATGATGGAGTGGAGCGACCGGCACTGCCGGATGCTGCACCGGCTGCTGTCCGCCAAGGCCCGGCTCTATACCGAAATGGTGACGGCGCAGGCCGTCATCCGCGGCGACCGCGAGCGGCTTCTGGGCTTCGATTCGCGTGAGCATCCCGTCGCCCTCCAATTGGGGGGGGCGGATCCGCGTCTGCTCGCGGAGGCGGCCAGGATCGGGGCGGATTTCGGCTACGACGAGATCAACCTGAACGTCGGCTGCCCTTCGGACCGCGTGCAATCGGGCAAGTTCGGCGCCTGCCTGATGAAGGAGCCCGAGCTGGTCGCCGAGTGCGTCGCGGCGATGCGCGCCGCGGTTTCGATTCCGGTGACCGTCAAGACCCGCATCGGCGTCGACGACCAGGACCCGCAGGCGGCGCTCAGAACCGTCGTCGCGTCATGCAAGGCGGCGGGCGCCACGATCTTCATCGTCCACGCGCGCAAGGCGCTGCTGGAGGGCCTGTCGCCCAAGGAGAACCGCGAGGCGCCGCCTTTGGACTACGAACTGGTCCACGCGGTGAAGCGCGAAAATCCGGACCTCGTCATCGTCTTGAACGGCGGCATCGCCACGCTGGACCAGGCCGAGGCGCAGCTTGCCCATGTCGACGGCGTGATGCTGGGCCGCGCCGCGTATCAGGCGCCCGCCATGCTGGCCGAAGTCGATGCGCGGTTCTTCGGCGGCGAACCCCGCGACGTGGACGAAGCCGTGCGGCGTTTCGCCGACTATGTCGAAGCCGGTCTGAAGGAAGGCGTGCCGCTCAACGCCATGACCCGGCACATGCTGGGCATCTTCCACGGCCGCCCCGGCGCGCGCCAGTTCCGCCGCCATCTCTCCGAAAACGCCACCCGCCCCGGGGCGGGAATCGAGGTGCTGCAGGACGCGCTGGCGTTCATGCGGCGGCGGGAAGCTCTGTCCCTCGACGGATGAGCGGCGCCTACGGCTTCATGTCGTCGGGGTATTCGCCGCACGAGACCAGCACCGCAATCTCGTCGTCGCCGAGGCAATCGAGGTATTGGTGTCCCTGGCGTTTCGTGGAGCATCGCGTCAGGGATTCGACCTGCTCGGCGAACATCAGCCAGGATTCCTCGTTGACCTGCCAGTGATAAAGATCGGGGTCTCTCCGGTCGCGCCACAACCCCACGTCCTCCGCCACCGTTTCCATCACCAGCGCACTGCCGTCGACCGAAAGCGAATCCGGGATGTCGCTCAACGGCCGGTTCGGCGCCCCGTTGGAAGCGGCCGCGAGCGCCTCCATCAGCCGCGTCATGTCTTCCCCATCGCCCCAGATGACGAACTTGGGGCCGGATTTGAACTCGGCAAAGAAAGCGTGCCGAAGCATGCACCGATCATAACGCCGGAGGCTGAGTCGCGGAACTGCCGCTTGCACCGGGCGCCGATTAGACGTTGAACTTCCGTAGTACCGGAGCGGGACGACTCATGTTCGCAGGGCTTTACGGAGATCTCGGCACGCTGGCGCTTGGCCTCGTCATCGCCGCCGTCGTGTCCGGGGTGGTCGGCGGAATGCTCGGCCTGGGCAGCGGCATCGTGATCGTGCCGGTGCTCTATCACGTGCTGGCTTCGGCGGGCGTGCCTGAGGACATGCGCATGCATATGGCAATCGGCACCTCGCTCGCCGCAATCGTGCCCACCGCGCTGTCGTCGCTGGCCTCCAACATCAAGGACGGCACGGTCGATTGGACGCTGGTCAAACGATTCGCCGCCCCGCTCGCTGCCGGCGTCGCCTTGGGTGCGGCGGCCGATTGGCTCGTGCCGGGGCAAGTGCTGGCGCTGGTGTTCGGACTCGTCGCCCTTCCGGTTGCGGGCGAGCTTGCGTTTGCGAAGGAGAGCTGGCGGCTCGCCGAGTCCGTCCCCGGCGGCGCGGCCGGCATCGCCCTGCCCTTCGGCATCGGCACGCTTTCGACCGTCATGGGCATCGGCGGCAGCACGTTTGCGGTGCCCGCCATGACCTTGTGCGGCGTACCGCTGTCGCGCGCAGCCGCAACGGCGTCGGCCTTCGCGGTGATGATCTCGGTTCCGGGCGCGATTGCGGCGGCGCTCACGGGATGGGATGCGCCGCACCTGCCGGCCGCTTCCTACGGCTACGTCAACCTGCTCGGCTTCGCGCTGGTGGCGCCGGTGACGTTCGTCGTTACCCCCTTGGGAGCCCGCTACGCCCACCTCACCGACCGCACGCGGCTGTCGCGCACTTTCTCGTTGTTCGTGGCGGTGACCGCCGCGAAAATGCTGTGGGACGCGGTGAACTAGCGATGCCGATGAATTCGCGCCCGACGAACCCGATGGATTGGACCGCGCCGGCCGGGCTCATCGCCGTCGGGCTGCTGCTGTGCGGCGTGTTCCTGCGCTATCCGCGCGGCGCCATTCCCGGCGGCGCCGGCCCGATCCTCGCAAGCGGGGTTGCGCTTGCCGTTTTCGCCGCATGGGCGGTTCTCACCTGGCGCGGATCGCGGCGGCCGGCTCCGGCCTTCCGCAACTCCGGCAGGCAATTCGGCGTCGCGGTGGGGCTCGGATGCGGTGCCTTGTGGGTCCTCGAAATCTCGTTCAACAACTTCGTCGATCCGTCCCTGTCGACGGCGTCGTCGAGACTTTATGTCGACGACGGCACCTGGGCGCTCGTCGCCGTGCTGATCCTGCTGGCGTCATTCCGGATTGCGCGCCGCGGCGGCTTCGGATCCGGCGTTCGCGTCGGCGCGTGGAGCGGATTCGTCAGCGGACTCGTGTCCTGCCTCATGGCGCTGGTGCTGGTGAACTTCCTCATGCCCTTCCTGCTGCGCGATCCGCTCAACATCGAGGAATATAAGGCCCAGACGAACGCGCCCGACATGGCCACCTATTTTGCGTACGAAACGACTGCCGGTGCTCTCGGTCACCTCCTCGTTCTCGGCTGCGCCATGGGTGCTCTGCTTGGAGCCGCCGGCGGCGCGCTCGGTTCGCTGATGCGCGTGCGCACACCTGCCCCCTGACGGACTTCCGGCCGCCCCATCACTTCGCCGGGCAACGCGGCCGCGCCCCGCATGCCTATGAGGCAATTGAGCTTTTCACGCTTTTGCGCCGGTATGCCGAGCGCGACAGGGCGCGCGTTTGCGCGGGAGCGCCTTTCTAGTATCGCTCGCCCGCCGGTTCTTTTCCCGAAGTGAACGCCATGACCTACCCCAAGCCCAAGAGCGCCCAGATGCTGGCGGAATTGGCGAGCTATGTGATCGCCGAACCCTATCCGTTCGCGGTCGACCTGACGCGCAGCCGCGGCATGAAACTCGCGACCGTCGACGGCGACGAGATCATCGACTGGGGCGGGCTCTACGGCTCCAAGCTGCTCGGCTACAACCACCCGCGGCTCTTCGAGGCGGACTATGCCCGCGAGATTCTGTATGCGGTCAATACGAAAATAGCCAATCCGGATTTCCTCACCCCGCAATGCCTTGCCTATTACAGGCTGCTGCACCGGCTCGCGCCCAAATGCATGAAGGACCACGGCGTCGAGGTCTATGCCGTGAACTCGGGCGCCGAGGCGATCGAGAACATGATGAAGTACCTCATCAACCTGTTCCATCACCGCCAGGCCGGCAAGCACAGTCCGATCGCCAATCCGCGCTTCGTCTATTTCGACCAGGCGTTCCACGGCCGTACCGTCTACGCGCTGAACGTCACCACCTTGAAGAACGACCCCATCGCCACGCGCGACTTCAAGGGCATCGTCGCCGGCAACCTGCAAGTCCAGTTCCCGGCCCACGACACGCGCGTTTCCGACGAGGAGAACGAGGCGCGCGTGACGTCGACGCTGCAGACGCTGGAAGCGTTCTTCAAGGCCTATGCCGAGGAGATCGCGGGTGTGATCCTGGAGCCGCTGCAGGGCGCGGGCGGCCACCGCCTCGCCATGCCGCGCTTCTACCGCGAGCTTTCCGAGCTTTGCCACCAATACGACGTACCGTGGGGCCTCGACGAAGTGCAGACCTCGGGCGGCCAGACCGGCCAGGTGTTCTGCATCGACAATTTCGAGGTGCCTTATCCCCCGCAGGCCGTCGCCACCGCCAAGAAGTTCGGCAACGGCGTCGTCTACATGCGCGGATCGATGGAGGACGTGGGCGTGCTCGATTCCACCTGGGGCGGCTCGCTCGCCGACATGGTGCGCTTCGTGCACGAATGGCAAATCGTGGAGGATGAAAAACTGATCGAGCAGGTGCCCGCCAAATCCGAACGGCTGGTGAAGGGTCTCAAGGCGCTCGAGGAAAAGCATCCCAGGATGATCGGCAACATCCGCGGGCTGGGGCTGTACCAGGGCTTCACCGTGCCGGGACAGGGCAGGAAAGGGCGCCTGATCGAACTGGCGCTGGAAAAAGAAAATCTGCTGCTGCTCGGCGCGGGCGTCTATTCCATCCGCTTCCGCCCGCCGCTCGACGTGACGATAGACGACATCGACGCGATGCTGGAAAAGCTGGGGCGGCTGGTCGAGATGCTGTAGCCGCCTGCGGGACGCCGCATCCAGCGCCGAAATTGACGGCACCCGGTCTTTGCGGTTGACTGATGCGTTGACTGAGCCCCGGGGGGATACGATGGGCTTTGGCGAAGCCATCCTCACCTGCTATCGCAAGTATGCCGACTTCACCGGCCGCGCGCGGCGCTCCGAGTACTGGTTTTTCGCGCTGTTCGAAGGGGCCGCCGCCGCCCTGTTCGTGTTCGCCTACATGCAGATCAGTTTCGGCCCGATGGCCGACATGCGCCTCGGCGACCCTAACTACCATCCGCCGCAGTTCGACCCGACGTCGCTTCTGGTTCTTTCGGCCGCGGCGCTCGTCTTCCTGGCCGCCAATCTGCTGCCTTCGCTGGCCGTTTCGGTACGGCGCCTGCACGACCTCGATTTTTCGGGCTGGTGGCTGCTGCTGTTCTTCGTGCTCGGTATCCTGCCGCTGATCGGCATTTTCTCTTCGCTGCTGCAGTTCATCTGGTTCAGCATGGCGGGCACGCGCGGAGACAATCGCTACGGACCCGATCCGAAGGGCCAACGCGACAGGGTGCTTCCCACCCTTTGAGGGAGGCCGTCGCGTTCGCTAGATCTTCTGGTCGTACTCGCCCACTTCCGGGTGCTTGGCGAGGCGGGTGTCGAGGTCCTTGAAGATCGCGTGCATCGCCTCGTCCGAGGTCGGACTTTCGACCACCACCACCAGCGAAGGCTTGTTCGAGGACGCGCGCACCAGGCACCAGGTGCCGTCGTCCAGGGTCACGCGGCAGCCGTTGACGGTGACGATGCTGGCGATGTTCTGGCCGAGCACTTTTTCGCCCTTCGCTTTCAGGGCCTCGTATTCCTTCGTGATCGCGGCGACGACATTGTACTTGGCGTCGTCGGCGCAGAACGGTCCCATCGTCGGCGACGACCACGTCTTGGGCAGCGTGGCCTCGAGATCCGACAGCTTCTTGCCGCCGGCGTGATCGAGCATTTCCAGCACGGCGATGGCGGCCAGCACGCCGTCGTCGTAACCGTGGCCGTAGGGCGGATTAAAGAAGTAATGCCCGCTCTTCTCGAAACCCGCGGTGGCGTGCAACTCGGCGGTGCGGCGCTTGATGTAGGAATGGCCGGTCTTCCAGTAATCGGTTTTGACGCCGTTGGCCTTCAGCACCGGATCGATGGTGTAGATGGCGGTCGATTTCACGTCGACCACGAAGGTCGCGTTTTTCACCTTCGAGGAGATGTCGCGCGCCAGCAGAACGCCGACCTTGTCGGCGAAAATCTCCTCGCCCTTGTCGTCGACCACGCCGCAGCGGTCGCCGTCGGCATCTACGCCGACGCATAGCTCGGCGCCGTGTTCCTTCACGGCCTTCGCCATGGCATGCAGCATGTGAAGGTCTTCGGGGTTGGGGTTGTAGTTCGGGAAGTTGTAGTCGAGCGCGGTATCGACCTCGATCACCTCGGCGCCGATGCGGCGCAGCGCTTCGGGCGCGAACAGGCCGGCCGTGCCGTTGCCGGTCGCCACGACGACCTTGATCGGGCGCGACAGCTTGTGGCCCTTGGTGACCCCTTCCAGGTACGTCTCGCGGAAGTTCTCGACCGCTTCGTAGCGGCCGCCAGGGCGCGTCTCGCCTTTGCCGTTGAGCACGATGTCCCTCAGGCGATTGATCTCGTCCGGACCGAAGGTGAGCGGCTTGTCGCAGCCCATCTTCACCCCGGTCCAGCCGTTCTCGTTGTGACTGGCCGTGACCACCGCGACCGCGGGACAGTCGAGCGCGAACTGCGCGTAATAGGCACAGGGCGTCAGCGCCAAGCCGATATCGACGACCTCGCAACCGGCGTTCATCAGACCGAGCGTGAGCGCGTGCTTGATGGAGAGCTCATAGGAGCGGTAGTCGTGGCCGGTGACCACGCGCTTGACGCCCGCCTGCATATAATAGGTGCCCAACCCGAGCCCGAGCGCCTGCACGCCGAGCAAATTGATCTCTTTGCCGAACAGCCAGCGGGCGTCGTATTCGCGGAAACCGTTCGTGGTGACCATCGGCAGTATTTCGTTTTCATAGGTGTTCGGCTTCAGGTCTGTGCGGGGCTTCTGCATGGGGTCCGGGCTCGAAAGTGGCATCGGTTCTCTAGCCCAAGCCGCCGGGAAAAGGCAGGCTGAAGACCGGACTTGCGCAGATTTATCCCTATTTAACGTCATAGCACCGTGATATACTATATTTTACAATGTCTACTGTGTTAAATGACCTGACGAACGCCGCCGAGCGGGCCGCAATCCAGAAATTGGCCGCGGCGCTGACGCTTCCATGCTTCGACGGAGGTTGGGTCTGGCTTGCGGGCGCGGGACCCGGCGATCCGGGGCTGATCACGGCGCTGGGCCTCGCCGCCATCGCGAACGCCGACGCCATCCTCTACGACGCGCTCGTCAACGAGACGCTGCTGAAACTCGCCCGGCCGTGTGCGGAACTCCTCTTCGCCGGCAAGCGTGCCGGCAAACGCTCCTGCCGGCAATCCGACATCTCGCGCACGCTGGTGTCGCTTGCGAAGAGGGGCAAGCGGGTGCTGCGGCTGAAAGGCGGCGATCCGCTGGTGTTCGGACGCGGCGCGGAAGAAGCGCTGACGCTGGCGCGCGAGGGCGTTCCGTTCCGCATCGTACCGGGCATCACGGCGGGAATCGGCGGCCTCGCCTATGCCGGAATTCCGGCGACCCATCGCGACACCAACCACGTGCTCACCTTCGTCACCGGTCACGGAGCGGACGGCAAACTGCCCGATCTCGATTGGGCCGCCATCGCGCGCGGCTCGCCCACACTCGTGCTCTACATGGCGCGCAAGCACGCCGGCGAGATCGCCGCCAGGCTCATCGCGGGAGGAAGGGATGCGGACGAGCCCGCCGCGATCGTCAGCAACGCCTCCCTGTCCGATCAAAGTACGGTGACGACGACCCTTTCGGGGCTTGGCCAAGCGGCCATGCACGGCACGGCACCCGCCATTCTCGTCATCGGCGAAAACGTGGCGCTGCGCGAGCACATGGATTGGCTCGGCGCGATGTCGGGACGCGTCCTCGCGCCGCCGCGCGCACGCGTCGCGAACGCGTCGTGACGCCGCGGCGGTGACGCCGCCGCTCGTCCGCCCGCGGTTGCCCGGAAGGCGTGCATCTGCGGCGGTTCCGCTGCTGCTTAACGGCGGGTTAGTGGCTCTTAGGTACGGTTCCGTGCATCGTCGCTTTGTGGACGCACCATGCCCATCGCTGGATTGAGCTTATCCGAGACTTCGGCTTCAGAGATGCTGGCCTTGGATGAACTCACCTGCCAGCCGCTGCGGGCCGGCGTCGCGTATTGGGATTCGATCCGGCGCGACCGGCCGTTTCCCGAGCGCCGCGATCTCAAGCCGCGCGACCTGGCCGGGATCGTGTCGCATATGTCGTTGCTCAAGGTGATCGACGGCGGCCGGGATTTCGAGCATCGCATCATCGGCGACGCCATGGTGCGGTCGTTTTTCGTTCCGGTACAGAGCCGCCGCTTCAGTGACATCGCCCGCGACGCGCCCGAACTCATCGCGTTCTGCCTTCCCCTGTTCCGGCAGGCGGTGACCACGGGAGCGCCCGTCGCGTGGCGCCACCGGGTCGGCCGCGACGTGGCGAAGTACGCCTCCATCGTGGCGGAAGTGGTCGTGCTGCCGCTGGGAACCGACAAAGTGGACCATCTGCTCGCCTTCGGCACCCATGAGCGCTCCGGGCCTCTGATGCAGTAGGCGGGACGCGAGCCGGCCGTTTTCCCGCCCGGCCGCCGAAAAGCGCCCTTTCCCCGCCGAAGTCCTTAACCCCGACTTAATTGCCTTCCCCTAAGCTCTGCGGCATTGCGCGGAGAGCGACCATGGCGAAGGCACAGTTCCACAAGAACCAGCGCGTCTATGTGAGGCCGGTCGGCACCTGGGCTCTGATCGAGCACGTCGTGCCGCATTGGGCCAAAGGCCTCGATGAGCCCATCCGCGTGCATTACGACTGCGGGCTCGGGCGCGAGTTCACCGCCGAGGAACTGCAGGCCGAAGAACCCGTCGCCGACAAGCTCAATCCCCAGGCGGAACGCTGGCGCATCGTTCGGGCGCGCAACAAGTGGCAGCCGACGGAGGACTGCGCGCGCCATCCCGTACCCGGCACTTATCCCGTCGTCATGACCGGTACGCAGGAGTGGGGAGGCTGGCGCGTTCCGGGCGCCGAATACGATCTCGATCCGGCGCGCATCGAACAGCAGGCGAGGCTGATCGCCAGCGTGCCTTCCCTCGCCGGCCTGGCCAGGGACCTTGTCGAATGGGCGCGCCGTTCGGGCGAGGACATGCCCGCCGCGCTTGCCGAGATCGCGCACAACGCCCAGGACCTTCTCACCCAGGTCGAGCGCGAAGCCTGAGGCGCCGTCATGAACATGACGGTCCACATTCCGGAATCCACCGTCGTCGACCTCATAGGTCTCGATGAACTGCAGAAGCAGGCGCCCCGCGTCGCGGCGCGCCATTGGACGGCACAGCGCGGCCTTCACAGAATCCCTTCGCGCGGAGACATCAATCTGCGCAAGATTGCCGGCGAATTGCGCCACATCACCCTGATCAAGGTCCTCGACGGCGACTTCCAGTACAGCATCGTGGGCGACGCGAACGTCCGCGCCTATTCCACACCGCTGCAAAACCGCCGCCTGAGCGAAGTCGCCCGCCAGGCACCCAAATTCGCTTCCACCCTGCACATGCTGTTTGCGCGCGTCGCCAACACGGGCGAGCCGCTCGCCCTGCGCGGATTTATCGGCCGGGATTTCGCGCAGGCGAATTTCACCGACTTCGAAAGCGCGCTGTTGCCGCTTGCTCTCGACCACGAAACCGTCGATCACATACTGGCGGCCAACGCCTACACCATGCGGCACTACCGCTACTGACCGCCGTTCCGCGGCGGCGCCGGGGCCGAAATCGCCCCCGGCACTTCGCAAGCCAAAAAAAGACCTGCGCTGGAGAGCGCAGTTCGGCTATACCCCTCCGGTCGAAAATGGGGCCGAAGGATGCGTACCGAAGAGCCGCAAGCCGTAAACCTGAAGGATTACCGCGCACCGGATTACCGGATCTCCGAACTCGCGCTCGACTTCCAGCTCGACCCGGAAGCGACACGGATAGGCGCACGCATGCGCGTGCAACGCACCGGCGCGGCGGCCCCGCTCGTGCTCAACGGCGAGAACCTCAAGCTCGTGTCGCTTTCGATCGACGGCCGGACACTGCGGCCTGCGGAGTACAAGCTCGAACCGACGCTGCTCACCATCCACGAACCGCCGGAGCGCTTCGCGCTCGAAATCGTGACCGAGATCGCGCCCGCGCAGAACACGCTGCTGTCCGGCCTCTACACCGCGAAAGGGATTTTCTGCACGCAATGCGAGGCGGAGGGCTTCCGCCGCATCACCTATTTCATCGACCGGCCGGACGTGCTCACGGTCTATACGACGCGCATCGAGGCCGACAAGAAGCTCTATCCGGTGCTGCTTTCGAACGGAAACCTGATCGAAAAAGGCGATTTGGCGGGAGGCCGTCACTACGCGCTGTGGAACGATCCGTTCCCCAAGCCGAGCTACCTCTTTGCTTTGGTGGCCGGCGATCTCGGCGTGGTGGAGAACAGCATCGTCACCATGTCCGGACGCAAGGTCGGGCTGAAGATCTTCGTCGAACACGGCAACGAGCCCAAGGCCGTTTACGCGATGGATTCGCTCAAGCGCGCCATGAAGTGGGACGAGGAAGCCTACGGTCGCGAATACGACCTCGACATCTTCATGATCGTGGCGGTCAGCGCGTTCAACATGGGCGCGATGGAGAACAAGGGCCTCAACATCTTCAACGACAAGGTGCTGCTCGCCTCGCCCGAAACCGCCACTGACGACGACTACGCGCGCATCGAAAGCGTGGTGGCGCACGAGTACTTCCACAACTGGAGCGGCGACCGCGTCACCTGCCGCGACTGGTTCCAGCTTTCGCTCAAGGAAGGCTTCACCGTCTTCCGCGACCAGTCCTTCTCCGCCGCACAGCGCTCCGCACCCGTCAAGCGCATCGAAGACGTGCGCGCCCTGCGCCTGCGCCAGTTCCAGGAGGACGCGGGGCCGCTCGCACATCCCGTGCAGCCGCAGAGCTACATCTCGATCGATAATTTCTACACCACCACGGTCTACGAGAAGGGCGCCGAGGTCATCGGCATGCTCAAGACCCTGGTGGGCGACGAGACCTATCGCAAGGCGACCGATCTCTATTTCGCGCGGCACGACGGCCAGGCGGCCACGGTGGAAGACTGGGTCAGGTGCTTCGAGGATGCCAGCGGACGCGATCTTTCCCAGTTCCGGCTCTGGTACAGCCAGGCCGGCACGCCGGTGATCGAGGCGAAGGGCAGATACGACGCCGGCAAGCAGACGTTCGCGCTGACGCTCAGGCAGTCCCTGGCGCCGACGCCGGGTCAGCCGGTGAAGAAGCCCATGCATGTTCCGGTGCGGCTCGGACTCGTCGGCCGTTCCTCGGGGCGGCCCTTGCCGGTGATGCTGGAGGGCGAAAACGCCAATGGCCCCGACGAGCGCGTCGTCGAACTCGACACGTCCGAGCACACCTTCACCTTCGTGGGTGTGGAGGAGGAACCTCTGATCTCCGCCGGGCGGCGGTTTTCGGCGCCCGCGATCTTCAAGGTGGCGCAGAGCGCCGCCGACCGCGCCCACCTGATGGCGCGCGACGCCGACTCCTTCAACCGCTGGGAAGCCGGCCAGACCGCCGCCCGCGAGGCCATGCTCGCGATGATGAACGGTTCGATCCCCGATCCGGCCTATATCGCCGCGGTGGGCGAAGTGCTCGCCCGCGCCGAGGAGGATATGGCGTTCGCAGCCAACATGCTGTCGCCGCCGCTCGAAAGCGAGCTGGCGATGGCGGCCAAGGTGATCGATCCGGAAGCGATCCATGAAGCCCGCAAGGGCCTTGTCCGCGCGATCGCCGCGGCTCACTTCGGCGGCTTCGAGGAGCTTTACGGCCGCCTGAACTTCCGCGGCGCCTTCACGCCGGATGCGGCCTCCGCCGGGCGGCGGGCTTTGCGCAACGCCTGCCTTCGCTTTCTCACCGCCGCGGACGACGAAAACGCGGCAGCGCTCGCCTTCGCGCACTACCGGGGGGCGACCAACATGACCGACATGATCGCAGGCCTGGCCGCGCTCTCGCGCATGGACACACCCAAGACCGACGAGGCGTTCGACCACTTCCGCATCCGCTTCGAGAAAGACCCGCTGGTCCTCGACAAGTGGATGGCGTTGCAGGCGGGATCGCCGCGACCCGACACGGTCGCGCGCGTGCGGGCGCTGATGAGCCATCCCGCCTTCGACATCAAGAACCCGAACCGCGTGCGCGCGCTGATCGGCGCGTTCTCCGGCAACCAGCTTCGCTTTCACTCCCCCGACGGCTCCGGCTACGCGCTGGTGGGCGAAACGGTGGGCGCGCTCGACAAGATCAACGCCCAGGTGGCCGCCCGGATGGCCGGCGCCTTCGAAACCTGGCGGCGCTTCGACGACAGGCGGCAGGCCCTAATGCGAGCCCGGCTGGAAGCCATTCTCAAGGCCCCCGGCCTGTCCTCCAACATGTTCGAGGTGGCGACCAAGATGCTCGGCTGATTTCACGCCGACTCTTCACAGCGACTCGCCTGATTCTCATAATCGACCGGCGCGAATCACCGTTCCGCGCACGCGCGGGGATTCATGGCGGGGCAGACCATCGCGGCACGGCCGCTACTCCACGGAGCGCTTTCGCGCCTCGCCGCCCTGCCGACGCGCAACATCCGCGCCACGGTTCTGCTGTGCGTGATCGCCATTGGCGGAGCCTTCGCGGCGGCGGGCGCCCTGCAGATGCGCTTTGAGCGGGCGCAGGCCTACCAGCAGGCGGCTTTTTTCGAGGCGCGCCGCGCCGGCGACATCGCAGCGGTGGTCCATGCCACGCTGGCGCGGCAGGAGCGGGCGGGGCGGCGCTTCGCCGCGGGCGAGATGTTCTCGCTGCCGCCGGATGTCCGTGGCATCGCCGTCGCCGACGCCACGGGCGCCCTGCGCGCGGCCAGCGGCGAACCGGTCGCCATCGCCAATCTGGTCCGGCTCGCCGAGGACGGCCGCGTGGTCTTGGCCACGCCGGAGCGTGCCGTGATTGCCTTCCACCGGGGGCTCGAAACGGTCGCAGTGTCGTTCGACTGCCTGGCGCCGCCGGAGATGCTCGAGAATGCCCAACTGACCGGCACCGGCGGGCATACGCTGGCGGGATCGCCCCTCGACGGCGGGACCGCAACCGCGCCGGTATCGAGCTGGCCGGTTCAGGTGCGCGTGGCCGTCGAGAACTCCGACGCGCCGGCGGCGTGGTATGGATCGCTTCCGCTCTACCTGTTCGTGATCCTGGGCCCGGCGGTCGTGGGCGCGTGGCTGGCGGTCGTCTTCGTGGGCGAGTTCGAGCGCCGCGCCCGGGCGTCGCGGGCGATCCGCGCGCTGCGCTCCATCCATCCCGCCGAGGCGAGGCTGCTGGTGCGCCTGGCCAATGCCGAGCGGCAGGCAGCGGAATCCGCGCGCTCCAAGACCGAATTCATCGCCCATATGAGTCATGAGCTGCGCACACCGTTGAACGCCATCATCGGCTTTGCCGAAGTGATCGAGCGCGGCTTCTACGGCCCCGTCGGCCACCGCAAGTACATCGAATACGCCCGCGACATCGGCCTGTCCGGCCGCCACCTGCACGGCAAGATCACAGACATCCTGGAATTCGCCGATCTGGAGGCGGGCCGCTATCCGCTGAGGCCCGTCGACTTCGACGTTGCCGAACTTGTGGGCGCCTGCGTCAGCGAGAGCGCGGGGCGCGCTTTTGGCCGCCGCATCGCCCTGCACATGCTTCCCGCCGCGCCGGCCCAAGTGCAAGCCGATCCGATGGCCGTCCGCCGGATCATGATGAACCTGTTGTCAAACGCCCTCATCTACACACCGGAAGGCGGGCGCGTGCGGGTCGCCGTGCGTGAAGAAGAAGGGGCGATCGCGGTGACGGTGTCCGATTCCGGCGGCGGCTTCACGGCAGACGAACGCGCCGACGCCGGCACCGCCTTCCGCCGCTTCGAGCGCGTGGGCGTTTCGACCGGCACCGGACTGGGTCTTGCCATCGTCGTGGCGCTGGCGCGGCGCATGGGCGGGGCGCTGGTCCTCTCCGGCGCAACCAACGAGGGCACGTCGGCGGAACTGCGGCTGCGGAAAGCCGAAGCCTAATCCTTGTCCTCGGGCGGCGGGCCGGGCGGCGGAGAGCCGGGGGCCGCGCCGGGCGGCGGCATGTGCGCCGGGCCGCCTCCGAAATCGTGATGGAAGCGGTGGTGCCAGAAGAACCCGTCGCCGTGATCGAGACGGGCCTTGGCGACCGCCTTGCGCTCCTCGGGCGAAAGCGTCACCGCGCTGTCGGAAAGCACGGACAAGAGTTCCTTCTCGAAGGCCGAATCCGCGGCCTGGACGCGCGACAGGGCGTCGTCGAACGCCTTCTTGTCGAAGCTGTCGGCTGCGAAAACGTTGAAGGCGTCGCGCCGCGCGTTGATCGAAGCGTTGCCCAGATCCTGAAGGCGCGCGCGGTGCGCTTCCATGATCGCCTGGATCTTCTCCGCCTTGGCCGGCGCGGCGCGCTGAAGGCCCTGAGGCGTCAGCGCCTGCTGCATCTGCCACAGCATCCTGCCGTGGCCGTGATCGTGTCCGCGCCATTGATCGGCCATCATCCGCTCGTGGACTTGCGGCATCAGGAAGAAATGCACGCGCACGAACGCGACCGCGATGATGCCCACCAGGAGGAGGTTAAGGCATAGCGAGATGATCAACGCGACGTTCGATCTGCCCGAAGGCGCGGGCCGGGAGGTGTCGCTCATCTCAGAGATCCCCTGTCATGTTCACGATGGGCGGCGCATCGCCCGATGCGGTTTGCTGGTCCGCCTGGGAGGCGGACGAGGCGGGCTTGGCCAGATCGGAGGACGGCACCAGCACGCCCGCCATCATCCCCACGATCAGCGACAGCGCCAGCGCCGAAGCCGGCTTCCAGGCCGGCGCGCCCGGCCAGATCAGGGCCTGCCATCGCCGCACCAGGCGGGCGACAGCACCCGGCGCGCGAGCCGCGGCGACGTAGTCGAAATCGGCCAGGATGCGCGCTTCCAGTGCCGGGGGAACCGGCGTGGTCGGCAGGCGGGCGAGAACCTCGTCCGCGAACCGTGCGTCTTCGGTAGTGCTTTCGTCGCTCATGCGCTTCTCAAATGCGAGAGTTTCATCCTCAACGTCCGTCGTCCGCGCGCCAGGAGGGACTCCAATGCTTCAACGCTGACGCCCAGAATCTCCGCCGCTTCGGCATTGCCGCGCTCGTCATAATGGCAAAGCAGAATGGCGGCGCGCTGGCGGTCCGGCAGGGTCTGGAGCGCGGCCTCGACTTCGGCCGCCACGCCGACCCGTTCCAGCACCGTGTCGGCCGCCGGGGCCAGATCGGCGACCTGTGCGGCGGCGTCCAGCCCCAGCACCGGCTTTTTCCTCAACCTGTCGTAGCACTGGTTGAGGGTGACGCGGTAAAGCCAGGTTTCGAACTTGGCCTGTCCCGGCTTCCAGCGCCCGGCATGGGTCCACAGCTTCAAGAAGGCGTCCTGGACGCAATCTTCTGCCTCGGCCTGGCTCGAAAGCATCCGCCGCGCGAGCCGCAGCATGTGCGGCAGGTGGCGGGCCATCAGCGCCTGCGCCGCGGCGCGGTCGCCCTTGCCCACGCGCGCAACCAGTTCGGTGTCCGGATCGAATTTCAATTCGGCATCCAAAGCCAGTCGCCCGCTGATACTGGGCTTAAACGGCGGCGGGCATCGCTTCCGTCGCGCCAATCGGAGCCGGAATCGGCAGGAATGGCAAGCCTGCCGGCCGGGCGTGGGTGCTCCCCGCCATGACCTCGCTGGCGGGCCAGGCGCCCGAAAACACGGCGAAGGCGATGGCGCAGTGCAGCGCCGGCGAGAAAAGGGAGCTGAGCGTCCGGCCCACCACCCGGCCCTGGTGCGTGAGCACGGTGTCCGGCGACGGCTTCTCTGAGTCCAAAAGCACGCCCGCCAGCGAGGCGTCGGGGCCCGCCGCCAGCACCCCGGCCCGGCCGTTGAAGACGTGCTTGCGGTCGACGAGGCCGCTGAGGCCCAGCGACTGGGGCGAAGGCTGCGGCGCGAAACCGTCCAGCGCGGGCCGATAGTCGCGGCCCGGGCGCATGAGCCCGCTTTCGAACTCGAGGATGTCGAGCGCCGCCTGCCCCACCGGGCGCAGCGCAAACCGCTTGCCGGCCGCCATCAGCCGGTCCCACACGACCAGCGCCGCGTCGGGCTCGCACCACAACTCGAAGCCCACACCCAGGCGCGACAGCGTCACATCGAGCCCGCGCCACCTGAGCTTGCGCATCGCCATCGGCGGCAACGAGGCGTCCACGCCCGCTGCTTGCAGCAACTTGAGCGCCGCCGGTCCGATCAGCGCCAGACCGCCCTGTGCGGCCGTCACGTCTTCGACCTTCACGTCGTAGAGGCGCGCCGCGCCTGAGATCCAATCGGTGTCGTCCAGCGTGGAGTCGAGCAGGAACGCATCCTCGCCGGTGCGCACGACTGTGCCCGCGCCGCGCACCGCGCCGGCATCGTTCAGCCACAACACGTCCGTTCCTGCGCCTTCCTCCAGCGCCGCTACGTTGCGCGTGAACAGGCGCGAGGCGAAGTCGCGCACATGCATGCCGGTCGCCGCGACGCGCCGGTGCCAGGAGATGTCGGCCACGATCGCGCCGAAGCGCGCGGCAACCGCTTCCTCCTCGACGGGACCATAGCTTGTCGCCAGCGTGAAACCGCCGCGGTTCTGCCAGTCGTTGAGGCGGTTGGCTTCGGCCGCGCGGGCGTGGAACGGCGTGGCAAGCAGGCTCACATGCCGCCTCCCTTCGACTGCCGGACCGCGAATCCGGCGGCAATGCGCGCGGCGCGGCAGGAGACGGCGGGCACCGGCTCGGCGCTGTCGCCGCAGAGATAGAGGCCCTTTACCGGCGTCTCGATGCGTGCGCGCCACCCGGCCGTCATGTGCGTTGCGCCGAGCGGATCGCAGGCCCGGGGATTGCGCAGGCCAAAGCCGGTGACGATCGCCGTCAGTTCGGGGGCGTGGCGTTCGAGCGTGCGCAGCACCGTCTGCATCAGGCGCGTAGTGAACGCCTTCGGCGGATCGCGGGGCACGACCGGCAGCGGCCGCATCATGACCGACAGCAGGAACCCCTGCCCGGTGTCGAGGGGTACGACTTCGAGCATCAGGTCCGACGGCACGCGCCCGGCCCGCGCTTCGGCGTGCGCGGCGACCGCGCTCTCGAGCCTCTCGGCGATCAGGTATCGGCCGGGTTGCCGGAAGACGGGCGGCAGAGCACCCAGCGCCAGCACCAGCTTGCCCTCGCCGACCTCGCTCGCCTGCTCCAGCTCCCGCGCCGCGGCGAATCCGGCGGCACCGGGCGGCAGGAACTCGAGCAGGGTCCGGCGGCGCGACAAGGTTGAAAGCACCGTGCCCGTCATGATCACGTCGCCCTTGGCGATGACGGCTCCCGTCACCGCGTCGTCCTCGACCATGATCTGCGTGACCTTGGCGCCGGTACGGATTTCGGCGCCGGCGTTCTGCGCGGCCTTGAGAAGCGCGTCCGCGAGCATCGATGGGCCGCCGCGCGGGATCGCGACCGCGCCTTGGAGCCCGCACATCTCCTGTGCCGCCTGCCAGGCCAGAGCCAATGAGGAGCCCGCCGCGCAGGGCGACAGCCCGCCCGCCAGCGCATCGAAAGCGAAAGCCGCTCTCACCGCCTCGGATTCGAACACGTTTTCGATGAGCGTGCTGGCCGGCGTCAGCGACATGCGGCGCATTTCGGCCGTGTCCTCGTCGCGCTTCAGCGCGCCGTCTTCCCACCACACGGCCCGCGCGGCGCGCGCGAAATCGAACAGATGCCGCCGGAAATCGGCATAACGCTCCTCGTCCCGCGGCGACAGCGGCGCGATCGCCAGCCGCGCTTCGCGGACGTCGCGGTCGAGCACGAGCGGCTTCGAACCGCCGCGCAGCGCGGTCAGCGGCAGATCGCGTTCGGCGAACTTGAGACCCAGGCGGCTGAGCTTCAACTCCTTGATAACGCGCGGATCGAGCGCCTGGAGCGCGTGCGGTCCGGCCGGAACGGCATGTTGGCCGACGTTGAGGCGATCGGCGCAGCTTCCGCCGGTGAACTCCTCGGCCTCAAGGACGACGACGTGTGCGCCCGCACGCGCGAGATACGCCGCCGCGGCAAGTCCGGCGGGTCCGGCGCCGATCACCAGCACCTCGCCGCTCATTTCAGCCTCCCCGCGCGCATGTCGGCGAGGACGGCGCGCGCCGCCGCCACGCCCGAGGCGCAGGTCGCCAGCGGACCGAGCGCCGACGACGGCCCAGCGAGGTATAGGCCCTCAACCGGCGTGCGCGTGCCGCTCCATTCGTGGTCGAGACCGGCGAACGGGCGGAAGCCGAGCATCTGCGTGGGACTGAGATCGCCGCCGTCAAGATCGCCTTCGGACAATCCGAGCAGGTTTTCCATGTCGGACGGCACAATCATCTCCGACGCCGTTAGTCTCGCCAGCGTGCCGGGAAGCGCCTCCTCGATCACAGCCAGAGCCGCGCCGCGCAACTGGTTGCGCTTGTCGTGCGTCCAGGCGCCATCGAACAGGGTATGCGGGATGGCGCCCAGCGTCACCGTGAGCGTTGCACGGCCTTCAGGCGCCATCAGCGGGTCGACCGCGGTGATAAGCCTGATCGTCGCAGGCGGGCGCGCCGGAACGGTTCCGCTGCGCCAGGCGCGATACGCCTCCGAGGCGCTCGCGGAGCCCGGAGCGCGCAGAACCTCATCACCGATGCCCACCGGCGGCGCATCGAGCGCCAGCAGCAGGCGCGCGGTTCCGGGTGCCGCCCGGAAGGCGCTGACGCGGTCCACCAAGACGTGCGGCAGCTCGTTCCAGGCGAACAGAGACAGGAACGTCCGCCGCAGATCCAGCGTCGAGACGAACGCGCGCGCGGTGACTTCGCTGCCGTCGGCCAGGCCGGCGGTGACGGCACGGCCGCGCTTGTGGCGGATGTCGGCGACTTCCAGCCCGCAGGAGATGTCTGCGCCCGCCTCCTCCGCGGCGGCACGCAGGGCGTCGCCGAGGCGTCCCAGCCCTCCGGCCGCCATGCCGCCGCCCGCACCCGCCAGCAGTGCCATCGCGCTGCCTGCCAGCGAGGGATCGGTGAGCCCGCCGTCAAGCGGCGGCGGTGCGCCGTATTCGGCGAGCGAGCGTCCGGCCAGTTCCTCGCCCGGCCAGGGCTGCGGCGGGCCGGAAGAAGCGAAGAGCCGGCGGCGGGCGGGCGGCGCGTCGGCGTCGGACATGACGCGGGCGATCACGCCCGCACGGAGCGCGTCGATGGGACACCCTGCCCGCGGTGTCGTCCGGCGCGCCAGAATGGCGCCGCGGCGGGCGAGGTCGAGCGCGCGGAAGATGGCTGCCGGGATCTCGGCCAGCTCGTCGGCGAACGGCGAAGCACGAAAGCCGGGATGAAACTCGCGTGTCGTACAGCGGCCGCCGGGGTGCATGTCGCGTTCGAGCACGATGGTCTTGAGACCGCGCGACGCGAGCCAGGCGGCGGCCGCCAGACCGTCCGCGCCAGCGCCGATGATGCAAGCGTCGTATTGCAAGCCAGACCCTGCCGTCTCCGTCCCCTGCGGGCATTATTGCAGAGGCGCGGGGCAAACACAGTTAATCCGCCGCAGGACGCCAAAAGAATAAAGGGCGGAACCGGCATCGCCGCTTCCGCCCTTGGTTAACTATGTCATCGGACCCGTGAGGGTCGCTTGCGCATTGAGGCTGATTACAGCACGCCGCGCTTATGTTCGCCGATCACCAAACGGCCGGGATTGAAAGCTGCCTTGAATACCGACAGCGCCTTGCGGGGCTCAGCTTCGCCGCACATAAACACGTCGAAAGCCGCATATTTCCGCTCAGGCCAAGTGTGAACGCTGATGTGGCTCTCCGCCAGCACGGCAACGCCGGAGACGCCGCCGCCGTCGGTGAACTTGTGCAGATGAATGTGCAGCATGGTTGCGCCCGCCGCCTTCACTGCATCGATCAGCGCTTGTTCAATCCGGTCTTGGTCGTCGAGATACTCGGCGTCCCATAGATCGATTATCAGGTGACTTCCCGCATAGGTCAGTCCGTTACGAGTGATGAAATGGTCCTTGCGGTCCTCATCCCCAGGGGGAATAGGAACCGGGACAGTCCTCGCAGTCGCGCGGGCGCGTGGCGCCTTTGCTTCTTTGATCGCTGCCACGAGTTCGAGTCGAGCCATCCTGGCACCTACCCTCTCAGAGCGTTGACACCTGTGCCTCACGTCTCACGACGGGGGGCGCCTCAAGAAGAAAGCGGCCCGACGGAAGGCCGTCGCGCCGCTTTGTCCTCCGCGGAGAACGCGCGAAATATAGGAGCGTCTCCCCGCGGCGCAAGAATTTTGTCACCCCACTGTTAAATTTTTTGCCGCGGGCGTGTCCCGGTTGCGCCCCCCGAGTGTCACAAACGCGTCCCCGCGACCGTCTGCCGAGGCGACCGCCCGTGCGGCGAGCGCCTGTTCACAGCCGCTCCGTCGCGCTCGGCTTGCCAGCCCCCGGCGAGCAACCTACAAGCCGCGCGCCGCCACCAGAGGATCAAGACATGGCCCGTTTCAAGGAGCGACTCCACAAGGGCTACGCCCAGACGATGGACCTGAAAGGCAAGCCGCTGGCGGACGAGCGGAGCCGGTACCAGCGCATCAAGGTGTTCGACACCCTCGCCAACGGGCGCGTGCTGGTGCTCGACGACGTCGTCCAGATGACCACGCGGGACGAATCGGCCTACGCGGAAATGCTTACGCACCTGCCGATATTCGAGCACGGCCGGGTGGAGCGGGTGATGATCGTGGGCGGCGGCGACCTTTCCATCGCCGACGAGGCGCTGAAGCACAAAAACGTGAAGGAAGTGGTGCTCGTCGACATCGACGGGCGCGTCGTCGAGCTTTGCCGCAAGCACTTCGCCGAGGTCAACGCCAAGGCCTTCCGCGACCGCCGCATGACGGTCGAGATCGCCGATGCCTTCGAATACCTGTCCCGGCCGCAGGCCCGCGCCCGCTTCGATCTCATCGTCGGCGACCGCCCCGATCCGATCGGCCCGGGCAAGGCGCTGTTCGGCGAGACCTTCTATCAGCGCGTCAAGCGCGCGCTGAGGCCGGGCGGTTTCGCCACCTTCCAGACCGGCGTGCCGTTCTATCAGCCGTGGGAGATCACCGAGGCGCTCAAGGAACTGAAGGCGTTCTTTCCGCGTTCAGGCCTCTATCTGACGGTGGTGCCGACATACATAGGCGGCTTCATGGCGCTGTCGTGGGCTGGTAAAGGCGTACGCCTGGGCACGCCCCAGGGCTTCAAGCGCGCCGCCGCTGCGTTCAAGCGTTCACGCATCAAGACGGACTACTACAATCCCGCCGTCCATGCCGCGGCGTTCGCCTTGCCGGAGTGGATCGGGCGCCTCGTGCCCTGAGGCGCCGCCGCAACACCCGCCGGAAGAGTTCTCGCGACCACGCTTTCGCCATGATTGCGCGCCGAAACGGCCACCCCGTGCTGGCGCAATCTATCTCGCGATTCATCCGGGGTCCGTCATGGTGAAGAAGTTCCTGCTTGCGTGCTTCGTGGCGATCGCGCTCGGCGCCGCGGCCGGATTCGCGATGCCCGACGATGTGCCTGCAGCACCGCAGGCGACCGTAGCGCAGTGAGTACGGGTCCGCACCGTCTTTGGTGCGAGGGCCGCTCCGACGAAGGCTGAGATTCAGAATCGGCCCGCTAGAAAGCCCGCGGCGATCAGCAGTGCGCTGCCGCCCACCAGCGCGGCCATGATTCTCGCGCGCGGACCGACGCGCGCGAGGACAATTTGATCGGCCGAAGCCTTTTCACTGAGCTGATAGCCGACGCGCGGGACGGTTTCGAGGTCGAAGCCGCCGTGCGCTTCGGAGAGTCGGCGCAGCCGCGCGATGCAACGGTGGATGGCGTCGTCGCTCACCGAAAATCCGCTCCAGCACGCGGCCATCAATTCATCGCGCGAAACGACTTCGCCGCGACGGCGCGCCAACGCCACCAGCACCTGCATGATGCGCGGCTGCAGGACTTCGCGATGCGCGCCGGCAACGATTTCGCGCCGCGACGGGCACACTTTCAGTCCACCCAGGACGAAGTCCGGTTCCTGCACGAGAACGATCTGACTCAACAGCGCGACGACACCCTTTTTTGCGTCCGCCGCCCGCCCTGCCTTGCGGAACGCGAGCAACCCGAGGCTGCTTCGTTTCGCGATCGTCCTTTCGCGGACGCACACAAATGTAAAGTGACGGTTTCGTGCAGAAAGCCTTCGATTTAAGCGACGACTTGCCGTGATCTGAGGCACGCACTTCTGCATCGCACAAAGATCGGCCGGAAAGCGGCGGATGATCGGCGCGAGATCGGGCCGCAGTCCTTTCGACATGGGCCCCGGGGTGGTTCTTCTCGATGTGCGGTTCGCACCTGAATCGCGCCTTGAAAGGAGAAAGACCATGTCTCGTGTACTCGCCGTATCGTTTGCCGTGATCGTTGCGCTTGCGGGCGCCGCGCATGCGGAAAACGCCGACGGAATGATCCGCCATGACGTTGCGGGCCGCTACGGCGACCTCGATATCGCCAGCGAATCGGGCGCGCGCATGCTGCTTGCGCGCATCGATCACGCCGCGGCGCAGGCCTGCGGCGGTTCCCCGTATTTCTATTCGATCTACTCCACGGCTCCGGCGCTGGCGAAGGAGGTGTTCGTGAAGTGCCACGACGAAGCGGTCGGCCGCGCGGTCGCATCGCTGAATTCGCCCGTGGTGACGCAGGTCTACGCCAGCAACGGCCTGCCCCGCATCGCCGGACGGTAGGCGGTGTGCCGTCAAAAAAGCCGGGCGGACGACGAGGTCCGCCCGGCTCGTTTTTTCGTTGCGGCGCCGGTTACTCGACGTGCGCCGAAAGTTCGATGCCGATCACACGCGGATCGCTGACGAAGCCCGTGAGGTCGTCGAAGTCGATCCCGCCCTGCAGGTTCGGCTTGTTGGTGATGTTCCGGGCATAAGCGGCGATCTGGAAGCGCTTGTCGGGGAACACGTAGCCGAGCTTGAGGCCGCCCTCGTAGTTGCCGTTGGTGTGGAACTCGAGCGACTTGTAGAGGAAGAAGTTGGTGTAGCCCTGCAGCCACCAGTCGGTATAGGCGAAGATCTCGCCGCCGTTGTCGAGCGGGATGCCGTAACGGGCGGTCAGATCCAGCATGTAGTCCGGCGCCTGCGGGAACGGGTTGCCGTTCAGGTAGGCGTTGCCCGAACCGTCGAGCGGATTGGTGACCGTGCACTGGGCGCAGATCGCCGTCGTGAGGTTGGGATCGTGGATTTCGGTATGCGTCCAGCTGGCGCCCGCCGTGAACAGCAGATTGTCGGTCGCCGCCCACTCCGCGTCGGCTTCCATGCCGTAGGCCTGGCCCGCGCGAGCGTTCTTCAGGATCACGTTGTTGCCGGCGCCGCCGATGGCCGAGAACTGCATGTGGCTGACGTAATAGGTGAAGCCGTCGACGTTGAGGCGCAGCGCCTTGTCGAGAAGCTCGGTCTTGAGGCCGGCTTCATAGGAGGTGATGGTCTCCGACCGGGCGGTCGAGAATCCGCTGCCGAAGGCGAGATTGCGGCCCTGGATCGACGGCGCCCGGAAGCCGGTGGCGGCGCGCGCGTAGGCCTTCACGTCGTCGGTCAACGTGTAATCGATGCTCAAGTCCCACGACACGTTGTCGCCGGACAGCCGCACCGGATCGGAAATCGGCGCGCCCATCAACGGACCGTCGGCGGTCATGCCCTTGGTGTCCGAGGTCCAGCGCACGCCGCCCGTCACCTTCAAGACGTCGGTCAACTGATAGCTGGATTGTCCGAACAGGGCGTAGGAGACGTTGGTCTGCCGCACCGAGGTCGGACCGACGAAATAGGGATACGTCGTGTCCTGATAATCGGTGTCGAACCAGAATCCGCCGACCTGCCAGAACCACGGTCCGCCCGTCGCCGAGGCGAGATGGATTTCCTGGGTCCACTGATGCAGGTAATCGAGGCCGTCCTGCGATTCGGACTGGAAGAAGATGAGGCCCGGCCCCGTCGGGTTGCCGCCGTCGATGTCGCCGCGGCTATAGCCGTGGGTGTACTCGTAGCCGGTGATCGAGGTCAGCACCATCGGGCCGAAGTCGTAGGTGATTTCGGCGCTGGTGCCGATGCCGTTGTACTTCTGCGGGTTGTTGGCGCCGGCGTCGAACCACACCGTGTCGTGCTGATAGTTGTCGTTGAGGTGGTTGGAGCCCTTGGTCAGGATGTTGGCGCGGAAGATCGCTGCCGTGCCGTCGAGCGAACGGAAATGCCCGTTGAGCAGCACGCTCAAGTGCTCGACTGGCTTCCACAACAGCTGCAGCCGGGCCGCCTTTTCGTCGTAGCCGCCGAGGGCGTCGTTTTGGTGGGTGTAGGCGTTGTTGATCCAGTTGTCGCGGTGCTGCCACAGGCCCGACAGGCGCGCGTCCAATCCGTCCATGAGCTTGCCGCCGACCGCGCCCTCGAGGCTCGCGGTGTCGTACTGACCGAAGGATCCGCTTAGCTTGGACTCGAATTCGTCGCTCGGCCGCACGCTGGTGAACTTGATGATGCCGGCCGTCGTGTTGCGCCCGAACAGCGTGCCCTGCGGCCCGCGCGAGACTTCGACGTCGGCCATGTCGTAGATCGGCGAGCTCTTGAGGATCACGTTCTCCATCACGATGTCGTCCATGATGATGGAAACGGGCTGCGAGGCCGCCAGATCGAAGTCGGTGTTGCCCAGGCCGCGGATATAGAAGCGCGGCGCGATGCGGCCGTTCGAACTTTCGGCGTAGACGTTCGGCACCGTGTTGGCGATCGCCTTGATGTCCTCGCCGGATTCGAACGTCGCCTGGAGCTTCTCCGGCTCGACGGTGGCGACCGACATCGGCACGTCCTGGATGTT
>DATKOE010000071.1:0-8514 GCA_035524815.1 Rhizomicrobium sp. | reverse complement strand
AAGCGTCGCGTGTGACGAGCGTGGATGAGACGCCGCTCCTGCCCGCCTGGGCGGCGCTTCTCCTCCTGCTCGGCACCCTGATGCTGGCTTGGCGTCAGGAGGGGCGGTAGAGCCTCACCCCGGATAGAACCACCACGGATTTGTGTGGACGAACGGGCCTGCATCGTTGCCCGCCTGCGATCTCGCGTCCTGGACGCTGGTCACGTCCGACATGGCGAAGATGCTGAGCAGCAGGGTGTGCAGGACGATGACTTCGCCGGGCAGATAGGTGCTGGTCATCGCGTAACCGAGCCGGATCAGCATCCATCCCGTCAGCGCAACGAGGATGGGGCAGATCCAGTAGTCGAGAGGCGTCGTCACGCTGAAGTTGAGTACCACTGCCCAGAACACGAAGATGAAGGCGAGCACGCCCCATCCGGCAAGCAGATAGCTGCGCCGCTTGGTGCGCATGTAGATGGTGAACAGGCCGGTATAGCCTTCGGTGACGTCGGTCGGGCTGATGGTCTGCTGCGCTTGGCTGACGGCGACCGCCCATTTCTGCTTCTGGAAGAAATGAAAGAACCGGCCCAGAAAAAGCCAGACCAGGAAGAAGCCAATCGGCGGAACGGCGAGCCCGACGTAATAACCGATTTGAACCCACAGCGAAGACGATTGCTGCACGGCCTGGACGAACCAATGATGGAATCCGCTCTCGATGTTGTTGCTGAACATCGCCAGAACCATGAGCAGCCCCCAGGACAACGCCTGGTTCCAGTAGTGGCTGATGTGGCGCGCCCGCGCCGTGCGGTGGTCGGCTTCGTATTCCTGCGGCGTTGTCACGATCCGCGCGACCGGAATGGACTTGCCGCTCTTCTTCGGACTTTTTGCGTCCTTCTGCTCGCTCATTGATGCCCCCCGGCCGTCAGCGCGGACGTTCCCGTTCCGCACGCTGAACGCTGTCAACTATCCGCCAATTGCGCGTGTCCGGCGAGCGCGCCGTGCGCGCGGTTCGGCGGCCAGGACGTTGCCGTTCCAGCAGGCATTAACCATCTTGAGGCCTGCAAAGGTTAATGTCGGTCAAGCGCAGCGGCCGTTGCCGGAACCGGTTCCCGCGGCATGTGCGACGATTTCGCTTGACGGCTCCGCTCAGGTCTCCGGCGCCGCCACTCCCGCCCCGTCGGCGCAAACGGGGCGATCGATATGGGCGCGGCGGACTTCGCCTTTGAGTGTCAGCATCACGTTGTGCTGCAATGAAAGGCCGAGGACTCGCGCCGGATCGACGGGCCCGGGGAAGCGAACGCGTCCCGGCGGGATGCGCGCAAAGCCGACGCGAATGTAGTAGGGCTCGTCGCCCACCAAGACGATCGACGCATGCCCCGCCGTCCGCGCCGCTTCGATGCCGTGCTTCATGAGGGCGATGCCGATGCCGCGGCCGCGCAACCCGGGCTGTACCGCGAGCGGGCCCAAGAGCAGCAATCTGTCCATGCCGATGGCCACTGGCCAGAAGCGGATCGAGCCCAGGAGGTCCTGCCCCTCGACGGCGACGAAGGAAAGCGAGGCCACCGGCTCGACGCCGTCGCGCAGACGATAGGCCGCCTTGGCGTAACGGCCGGGCCCGAAGCTGATCTCGTTCAAATGCTCAACGAGCGGGGCGTCGGAGGCCGCTTCCGGCCGGATCTGCCAGGACTGCTCGCTCATGAGGCTTCTCGCTACTGGCAGCGGCGGGCAATTGCAACCCTTCAAGGCCCGCGAACAGTGTCGAAGGCCGATGGCGCCGGCAAATCCGGACAATGGAGAGGATTTGGGCGCGGCGGAGCGTCGTTTCCTACCAGTATGCCGCCTGGGTCGCCTCTCCGATCAGCTCTTTGAGACGCCGCTTGGTGGCGGGCGTGGCGTCGTCCGGCGGCGCGGCGGGATCGACGAGGCGCACCTCGCGGATCTCGAAGCCGGGCTTGAACACGAACACCGCCTCGCGCACCCGAAACAGTGCCACGGCATTGGTGGCCAGGCCGGCCCTGCGCGTGTAGAGGCCGAAGAGCTGAGGGGTGGCCGCGTGGGTCAAACCGATCTCTTCCTTCAACTCGCGCAGAATCGCCTCGGCGGGCGGCTCGCCGCGGTTCACGGAACCTCCCGGGAGCATCCAGCCGGACTTGTAGGAATGCCTTACCAGGACGACGCGCCCCCCCTGCTCGACGAAGGCGATTGCGCCCAAGTCGACCGGATGCCAGAGCGCGCGCAGATGTGCGAGCGTGATCCGCATCGCTTCTTCTGCGAATCGCCCCACCGAGAGTTGAGCTGATAACCGATTCCTAACCATACCCCGCCTATGGTCTCCCGGCCGCACGTGGGCGTTCGCGCACACCCTAACCTGATTCTCGCATGTCCTCATTCGATCAACTACGAGCGCTGGTCGTCGAAGACAATCCGCACATGCGGAAACTGTTGAAGTCGCTTCTGGCCGCGCTCGGCGTCACCAAGGTTTATGAAGCGCAGGACGGCGATGAAGCCTTCAGGCTCCTGCGCGAAAATCAGCCCGACGTGGTCCTCACCGACCTCACCATGAAGCCCACGGACGGCATCGAATTCACGCGCCTGGTCCGGCTTTCGGAATCCAGCCCCAACCCCTACGTGCCCATCATCATGGTCACGGGCCACACCGAGCGCCACCGCGTGGAAGGTGCGCGCGACGCCGGCGTGACTGAATTCCTGGCCAAGCCCATCACGGCGCAGAACCTGTTTCTCAGGATCGCCGAAATCGTGGAGCGGCCGCGGCCCTATGTGCGCTGTGCTACCTATTTCGGCCCTGACCGCCGACGCCGCAACGACGAGACTTATCACGGACCCTGGCGGCGCCAGACGGATGCCGCGAACGACCTGGAGTTCCGATGAGCAGCAGGAAACGGCCGCCGGCGCCCTTGCCCGGCAAATCCGTCAGCGTGCAGCCTGGAGCCTATCCTGTGTTCCCGAGCGTCGTGGCGATGGCGCTGTCGCGTGCCGTACGCGATCCCCATGTCCACGCGAAGGCCGAGCGCGTCGTGATCGACAGTGCCGACGAGATGCGCGCCGAGGTTCTCAAGTACATCGATCGCGTCGAAGCCGCCGCCCGCGCCAGCGATTTCGGAGGCATTTACGAGCACGCGCACGAAATCCGCGGCCTGGCCGGCAATGCCGGGCTCGCGGCGACCGCCCGCATCGCCAACGGCCTCTGCCGCTATCTCGACGCGCTCGATCGTGCCTCGTGCACACCCGAAGGCAACGTGGTGGCGCTGCACCTGGACGCCATCGCCCGCGCCGCCCACGCCGAGGACGAGGCGACGCGGCTCGGAGATGCGGTCGCCAATGAGCTGGCGCAGCTTGTGGACAGGAAACTCGCGGAGATTAACAAACCGGAAACCCGGTGATTGCGGGACGAAGAGGTTTATCGCTCCTTAAGCGATTTTCCCGATACTGCCGCCGTCTTTTGGGCGGGACCTGATGCTTCAAATCATCGGAATTGTCGTTCTGTTCGCCTGCGTCTTCGGCGGATTCCTGATGAGCGGAGGCTCGCTCGATTCCGTCATCGAGGCGGCGCCGCACGAAGTCCTCACCATCGGCGGCGCGGCGGTGGCGGCCCTGCTCATCGGCGGCTCGATGTATTCGCTGAAGAGCATCGGCGGCAACGTCGGCAAGATCATCTCCGGCCCCAAGTGGAAACCCGGCGACTACCGCGACCTCTTGTGCCTCTTGTTCCTGTTGACCAAGACCATGAAGTCCAAGGGCCTGATCGCGCTGGAGCAGCACATCGAACGGCCTCAGGAATCCTCGATTTTCAAGCGCTATCCGAAGGTCATGGCGGACCATTTCGCGCTCACCTTCATCTGCGACACGCTGCGCATGATGACCATGAGCCTGGAGGACCCGCTGCAGGTCGAGGCGGCGATGGAAAAGCAGCTCGAGAAGCACCATCACGAGGCGCTGTCGCCCGCCAACGCCTTCCAGACCATGGCCGACGGGTTGCCCGCGCTCGGCATCGTCGCGGCGGTGCTGGGCGTGATCAAGACGATGGGCTCGATCAGCGAGCCGCCCGAGATTCTGGGGCGCATGATCGGCTCCGCGCTGGTCGGCACTTTTATGGGCGTGTTTCTGGCCTACGGCATCGTGGGCCCGATCAGCGTGCGCCTGAAGGCGATCATCGACGACGAAGCGCATTTCTATCACGTGATCCGCGATATTCTGGTCGCGCATCTGCACGGCAACGCGGCGCAGGTTTCAGTCGAAATCGGACGTGGCAGCGTGCCATCCGAAGCGCAGCCCAGCTTCCAGGAGCTGGAAGAGGCGATCAACAACATCCCGAAAGTGGAATAGTCAGCGGTCTCTGACTTTCTCGGTCTGGCGGTCGCCGAGCGCCATGAAGAACGTGGCCAGCGCTCCGGCGAGAATGCCGAGCGGCACGGCGATCAGGACGTCGAGATCGGTGCCGAACACCACGATCGACGTGACGATCAGGCCCGTGAGTTGGGCCAGCTTGGCGTTCGTCCTGGGCGCGGTCTTCATGGAGGAATCGTAAGCCCGCGTGGTCGTGGCGCGAAGCAGATGCTTAAGAAGAGGTTAATGCGCGGCCTGCTCAGTTAATGCTTTCAACGCCGCCGCAAGGCCCTCAGACTGCCCCGCGTCGAGCCCATGACGGCGGGTAATCCAGGCGGGATCGTTGACCGTGAGCCATACGCCGGCCGAGTTCTGCCACACGAGCGCCTTCAACGGCAGGTCGATGCCGGCGCGCTGGTTTTTCTGCATCAACGGCGTACCGCCCCTGGCATTGCCGAAGATGACGAGCGTGGTGGGGCCGAGTTCCATTCCGGCGGCCTTTGCCCCGTCGGCGTGATCGATCACGGCAAACACGGTCATCGCGCGGGCGGCGATGGCGTCCGTCAGGCGGCTCAAAGTCATGACGATGTCGTACGCGCTTTTCGTCGTGACCAGACCGTCGGTCATGGCCGATCCGCCACCAGCGGATCTTCCGCATCGTGGGCGTGGCCGATGGCGCGGCGAAGGTTCATGTCGAGCTTGCCGCAATCGAGTACGACTTTTTCGTCGTCCACCTCGCGTACTGCCGAGCGCGGTACCGTGAAATCGCCTGCATTCTCGACATAAACGACGATTTCGCGCGGCGTTACCCGCCGGATCGCGCCGACCTTGACATCGCCGTCGTGGACGAAGACGTCGAATTCCTCTCGGATGGGAGCAAGTCTGTCCATCCGCCGAGCCTATCCGAAGAAACGCCTCGCCGTTGTGACAAGCGGCCGTCACACGCCGAACTCGATGCCCTGAGCCAGGGGCAGCGCATCGGAGTAGTTGATGGTGGCGGTCTGGCGGCGCATGTACGCCTTCCAGCAGTCGGAACCGGATTCCCGCCCGCCGCCGGTTTCCTTCTCGCCGCCGAAGGCCCCGCCGATCTCCGCGCCGGACGGCCCGATGTTGACGTTGGCGATGCCGCAATCCGAGCCCGACGCGGCGAGGAACTTTTCGGCTTCCTGGAGGTCGCGCGTGAAAATGCAGGAGGAAAGGCCTTGCGGAACGGCGTTGTGCTCGGCCATCACGGCGTCGAAATCGCGCCAGCGCATGACGTAGAGGATGGGCGCGAACGTCTCGTGGTGCACGATCCCGGCCTGCTTGGGCATTTCGACGATTGCCGGGCGCGCGTACCAGGCGTTTGGGTGTTCCTTTTCCAGCTTGCGGCCGCCGCCGGTGACGATGCCGCCATCCTCGCGCGCCTGTTGAAGCGCCTTCTCCATCGCTTCGAAAGCATCGCGATCGATCAGCGGGCCGACGAGCGTGCCTTTGGCGAGCGGATCGCCGATCACGAGCTTGGCATAGAGCGCCTTGAGACGCGGAACGAGCCTGTCATAGACCTGCTCGTGCACGAACAGGCGGCGCAGCGAAGTGCAGCGCTGGCCTGCGGTGCCCACGGCGGCGAACAGGATCGCGCGCTCGGCCAAGTCCAGCTTGGCGGAGGGGCACACGATCATGGCGTTGTTGCCGCCGAGCTCGAGGATCGATCTTCCAAAGCGCGCCGCGACGGCCGGGCCGATCTGCCGCCCCATCGCGGTCGAACCGGTGGCGCTGACGACGGGTATGCGGCTGTCCTTGTTGAAGAGGTCGCCGGCGGCGCGTGTGCACAGCGCCACCTGCGAGAGATTGGCGGGTGCCGCGCCGAACTTCTTCGCCGCGCGTTCGAACAACGCCTGTGTGGCCAGAGCGGCGAGCGGCACCTTCTTCGAGGGCTTCCAGATCACGCTGTCGCCGCAAACGAGCGCCAGCGCCGCGTTCCACGACCAAACGGCCACCGGGAAATTGAAGGCTGAGATGACCGCCACGGGCCCCGCCGGATGCCAGCTCTCCATCATGCGATGGCCGGGGCGTTCGGACGCGATGGTGAGGCCGTAAAGCTGGCGCGACAGGCCGACCGCGAAATCGCAGATGTCGATCATCTCCTGAACTTCGCCCAGGCCTTCTTGCAGGATCTTGCCGTTCTCCACCGTGACGAGGCGGCCGAGCTTGTCCTTGTTGGCGCGCAGTTCCTCGCCGAACAGGCGCACCAGTTCGCCGCGCTTGGGCGCCGGCACCTCACGCCAGGCTTTGAAGGCTTCCACCGAGGCGGCGATCTTCTTTTCGATCGCCTCAGGGCCATCGAACGTGACACGGCCGATCTCGGAACCGTCGATGGGAGAGCGCACGACATGGTCGCCGGAGGAAGTGATGCCGAAGTGGGAGAGAAGGTCGTGCATGGTTTTTCCCTTTCACCCTCCCCTTGAGGGAGGGTCGAAGCGCCCTTCAAACCTCAAGCGTAGTACCGGCCGAACCGGTTCGCCAGGAAATCGGACAGCGTGCATTCTTCCTGGCGCACGAAGCCTCTCTGCGGCAGCTTGCCTTCCACCAGCAGATCGCAGATCGCGCACATGCCGCACGCGGTCGTGACCTGGATGGCGCTCATCAGCTTGCCGCCGACGTCCTGGGCGTAGATCTTCTTGGCGTAGCTTTCCTGGGTCAGCAAACCGTCGCGCCAGCCCGACACGGTGACGAAGATCAGAACCACGTCCTGATAGGTGATCGGGATCGCGGTTTCGAGCACGTCCTTCATGATCTCGCGGCGCATGCCGAGGCGCAGGTCGCGCACCAGCATCTTGATGATGTCGCGATGGCCGGGATAGCGCACGGTCTTGTAGTTGAGGTTCTCGACCCTGCCCTCCAGCGTGTCGCACAGCGTGCCGAGCCCGCCCGAGGTGTTGAACGCCTCATATTCGGTGCCGTCGAGGGCGAAGTGCTCCACTTCCTCCAGCGCCGGGACCTCGCCGCGCACGCCGTCGCGCACCGACTCGCAGGGGTTGCAGTATTCGTTGATGAGACCGTCGGTCGACCAGGTGAGATTGTACTTGAGGGCGTTGGTGGGAAACTCCGGCAGCGCACCCACCCGCATGGAGACGTCGCGCAGCTTCTCGAACTTCCTGGCGAGGTCGTAGGCCGCAATCGAAATGAATCCCGGTGCCAGCCCGCATTGCGGAATGAAAGCCGTGCTCGCGCCTGCCGCCAGCTTCTTGATGACGCGGGTGGATTCGACGTCCTCGGTGAGGTCGAGGTAATGGGCGCCGGCGCGCTTGGCCGCTTCGGCAACGGTGGCCGTGAGATGGAACGGCGTGGCCGACAGGACGATATCGTGGCCGGCGATCTCGTCGGCCATTTCGGCGACGTTGTCGATGACCACCTTGCGGCGCTCGACGTTCTTTTCCGGCATGCGCTCGAGCGAAGCCGGATCGCGATCGACGACCGTCAGCCGGTAGTCGCCCGTGGTGGAAAGGAACTGCGCAATCGCGACGCCGATCTTGCCGCCGCCGACCAGCATGACGTTCTTCATGGCCCGCACTCCGGGATTTCGCGACGGATTCTCGCCAGAATCGCGGCGGTCCGGCAGGCGGCAAAGTGCCGGAAAACGGTGTATCATCCCGTCGAATCGCCGGATGTTCCGGCGGATCGACGGGCGGGGCGCCATCGGAGCTCGTACGTGACATGGACCTCAGGTTGATAAATCACTTAGCCGTGCGTTGCATGCTGCATGCACAAGCTCATGGTGACGTAACCTACGCTCGCAGATTTGTTGCCCTGCTCCCCAGTAGCCTGCGATGGAAATACGCCAAGTGGTTTTCGGACTATTCCCCCGTTCATATTGTTGGACGGCAAGGTAAAATCTGCGCCTCCCTGGATGGCCCGGTTTGCGAGTTTCACCTCGGCACAGCTCGTCGCTCTATTCCATTCAAATCCGAAGCTGGCGATAGCTCTGCAAAGGAACGCAGGACTTGGAATCAAAAGACACTTCGGGATCACTTTTGTGAGCTCGAGAGTGTCGCCTTTGTGACGGGAATTTTGCGGGGCTCAGTGTTGTTCGACGGACAGCGCCATACACAAAAAAGATTGAAGGCCGCTGTACCGTATCTTGGCAACCAAGAACTCGCAGCACTCTATCGGATGTGCATTGAATTGTTGGCCGATTCGAAAATTGGAAAA
>DATKOE010000070.1:0-2885 GCA_035524815.1 Rhizomicrobium sp. | reverse complement strand
CCCACATGAGGACGACCTGCAGGCTGGTGGCGTCCTCGATGAAGGGAGGCAGAGACCGCTCTTCATAGGTTGCGGGATCGGCGGCGCGCTCATGGAAATGACAAATTGTCTGGCCGCGCAGCGCGGGCGCGGCGCAGCGCTGGCCGTTGTAGCGAATGTGCTGGCAGCGCGGCGCATCGTGCGCCGCCTGCATCGGATTGTGGTGGAACGACTGTATAGGGTCCATACCCCCCTCTCCCGGGTCTGAGTAGAATCAACAACTTAGCGACTGTTAACAGTCGCGAACAGGCAAAACAAAGGACTTACACGCAAAAACAGTCAAAATAAGGACTTAGGGCTGGTGGAGAGCATGTATATCTAGAAGATAATCAATTGATACAATTAATATCAGATTACGCGAAATTTGTCAAGAGAAATTTTCAGCGATTCGCGCAAGAACCGCGCAGGGCGGGGCACTTCACGTCTTGGATTTTTTGCAAGGTTGGGTAGTTCCGACAGCTTCCCACCCGAGCAAATTCGGCTCGGGTGCGGCACCCTAAAGAGTTTGTTAACGGTGACGAGGTACTTAGGCCGGGCCCACCCGCCCGCCTACGGCGCTTGGCGAGCTGGTGCCCCGCATCTGCCCGCTTTTGGCAGATGTGGGTCTGTCTTCACCCCGCGGATCACCGGCAGGCGGGCACCGTCACGCCCAGCCCGTAGGGCGGCAGGTGGGTTAGCCCAGCGCGGCAGCGCTGGGGTAGGAGTCGAAAAAAGGCCACGAGCCCGGAGGGCGGCACAGAGGTGTCGCCCCTGGACGGGGCTCTGTTTCATTTGATGCCTAGCCCAGCGCTAACGCGCTGGGCTCGAACAAATGTCGCCGCTTCGCGGCTTGCGTTAACCCGGCCCAGAAAGGCCCGCAGCCGCCCCGCCCATGTGGTTTCCTGATGTGTTCTGTAGGCTCGGACAGGAAGCGATGTGTAAACTGGCACGCGCATGCCCGCAAAATCGAAGCAGTCCGACGTCGCGCTGTTGGGCCTGGCCGAGACCTCTGAGCTTGTGCATGCGAAGAAGCTCTCACCGGTCGAGCTGACCCAGGCGTGTCTGGCGAGGATCGAGGCGCTCAATCCCGAGCTGAACGCGTTCATCACGGTGACCGCCGAGATGGCGCTGGCGCAGGCGCGCGCGGCAGAAGCGGAGATCCAGCGTAGCGCCTGGCGGGGGCCGCTGCACGGAATCCCGGTTTCGCTCAAAGACCTTATCGACGTGGCCGGCGTGCCTACCACGGCGGCGAGCAAGGTCTTCGAAGATCGCGTGCCGACGGAAGATGCCGAAGTCGTTCAGCGGCTGAAGGCTGCGGGCGCGGTGATTGTCGGCAAGAACAACCTGCACGAGTGTGCTTACGGCGGCAGCGGCGTGATCAGCCGCTACGGGCCGGCGAAGAACCCCCGCTATCCGGGCAGGATCACGGCGGGTTCTTCTTCGGGATCGGCGGCGGCGGTGGCGGGCGGGCTCTGCTATGGCGCGATTGTCACCGACACGGCCGGCTCGATTCGCCTGCCGGCGGCGTTCTGCGGGATTGTGGGCTTCAAGCCGACTTATGGTCTGGTGAGCGCGCGCGGGGTGATGCCGCTTTCCTGGTCGCTCGATCATATTGGTCCGATGGCGCGCAGCGTCACCGATGTCGCGCTGATTCTGGCGGCGATCGCCGGCTATGATCCTGCCGATCCCACCAGCCGCGAGATTGCGGCCGCGGATTATGCGGCAGCCGTCCGCACGCCTGCGCCGAAGCTGCGCGTGGGCGTGCCGCGCAAGCTCTTCTACGAAGATTTGGATTCCGATGTTGCCCGCGTGGCGGAAGGCGCACTGCGGGTCGTCGCCGGACTTGCGGCAGAGACGCGCGAAGTCTGCGTCCCGATGGATAACGACCGCACCGTGTCCAAGGCCGAGACCTACGCTTACCACGCGCAGAATGTGCGCGAGCGCGCCGACCAGTACGATCCGGAGACGTTGCGCCGCATCAATACCGGCGCGGACGTGAGCGTGCGCGACTACCTCGCCAGGCTGCACGAGCTGGAGTTAGCGCGCCGGAGCGCCGCCGAGATCTTCAAGGATGTGGATGTCGTCGTGACGCCGACGGCGCCGGTCCCGCCGCCGCTTCTGGCCGAGCTGCAGGCCGACATGTCGCGCCTGCGCGAGCGCGAGCTGTTGATGCTGCGGAACACGCGTCCGTTCAACGTGCTCGGGCTGCCAGGCATCTCAGTGCCGTGCGGGGAGACGTCGGCGGGATTGCCGGTGGCGTTGCAGATCGCCGGGCCGGCGGGGAAGGACGCGCAAGTCCTGGCATTCGCGCGGGGGTTCGAAGAAAAAGCGGATTCCTCGCACGCGCTCAGTCGCAGGGCTCCCTCGCGCGGCTCGGAATGACAAAGCTGTGGGGGCCTGTACGGTGCGGCTGAAGCCGCACCCCTTCACAAATCGGCTCCGGCGCCCGCAAATACAACGGGGAGGCCCGTGCGGCCTCCCCGTTTCGTTGCGCCGGCCTGGGAGCGCGATAACAAGTTATGACAGGCCACTTCGTTATGAAGCCCCACTACTCGGCGAAGGGAATTGCCGGAACTTCGTGCTCGCCGCCGGCTTCCACGATCTCCTTGACTTTGTTCGTCCCGTACGCGAAGCCCTTATCGAAGGCGTTCAGGTTCAGTTCGGCGAAGTGAGCAGGAACGGAATCCGCGACGGCTTTGCGCAGCGCGTCGGCGTCCACCAGGCCCGTGACCGCGGCGAAGAAGCCGACCATCACGATGTTCAGCACCATGCGCTTGCCCAGTTCTTCGGCCAGGCGCGTGGCGGGTACGCTGTAGACCTTCACGCCGGGCTTGAGGTCGCCGACGCGCACCAGGTCTTCCTCGACG